>NZ_JBSFUU010000005.1:0-42624 GCF_053591955.1 Streptomyces sp. NPDC002845
GGACGGCCACCCGGCGATCACCGCTGCCCGCACCCCGAAGAAACACCCCGAACCCGCCCGACACCCGTGATCAGAATTCACGCGGTGGATCGAGGCGTACGTCCAGCAGTCCGAAACGTCGGACGAGAAGGAGGTTCGATGTAATTCGGGCGACAAGTTCAGGGCAGCCAGCCGGTGCAAGTCCGGTCCGAGGAGACGCCAGAGTCCTCGGTAGCGGGGTTCCCGGCATCGGTCGAGAGGCCGGTGTCGAAGTGGAGCGACGATCACCCCTTGGGGGTGCGCAACTGGCCGGTCCGCAACATCAAGTGAAGCCTGCAGCGTCGTCAGCACCGACCCGCGTGAGCGGGGCCAAGGAGGAGCCGAGCCTGTGCCTTAGTGGTCGGCTCCAGAAGTCCTTCGGGGGTTGATCATGCTGCGAGTGCGGTGGAGGATTTTTCCTGTCGGTCGGTGAGTGTGTGCCGGTCGAGTCTGGCCAGCAGATCGTCCAGGTCGGTGGTGGTGAACTTCCACTGGAACGGCTGTGCCGTGGCGTTGTAGCGGTCTTCGAATGCTCGGAGTCGATTTCGGACCTCGTCGAGGTTCGTGAAGTCGTTGGATGAGACGACCTTGCGCTGCACGATGGAGAAGAAGATCTCTATTTGGTTCAGCCAGGATGCGTGGACGGGGGTGTGGACCAGGACGGCGTTCGGGAACCTGGCGGCCAGGCGGTCGATGGCCCGCTTGCCGCGATGCGAGGAGCCGTTGTCGACGATCCAGAACACGCGTTTCGCGCTCAGGTAGGGCTCTCTGGTCATCACCTGCTCGACCAGCTTCATGAACGGCACGATGCCGGTGGTCTGTTCACAGCGGCCGAAGACTTCGGCCTGGTGGATGTCGTAGGCGGCCAGGTAGGCCAGGGCTCCGCCACGCCCGTATGTGTGATTGACCCGCATGGCGCGGGCCTGGCCTGGCGCAAGGGTGGGATGGCAGCGACAGCGGGCTTGGATGGAGGTCTTCTCATCGGCGGAGATGACGTACTCGTCTTCGCCGAGCGGGACGCCGTCGAAGATGCGGGCGTACAGGTCCAGGACCCGTTGGGCCGTGGTGCGGAAGTTCGGGTCGCGGATGAAGATCCAGGAGCGGTGTTGCCAGGGCTTGAGTGCGTCGTCCTTGAGCCAGCGGCGCACCGTGGAGGCGGAGATCGTCTCGGTGATGGCCCGGGTGACAGCCTCGCGCGCGAGCTCGGGGCATGACCAGTGCGAGAGCGGGGTTCCGGACTCAGTGGGCAACTCGCAGGCCAGCGCCTTGACTTCGGCGATCTGCAGCGGGGTGAACGTCGATGGCCGACCCGACTGCTTGCGGTCGGCCAGGGCGGGCATCCGGCCGGCCGCGAACCGGCCGCGCCAGCAGCGCACGGTGTCCACATGCAGGCGGGTTTCGGTGGCGATCCGGGCGTTGGAGCGGCCTTGTGCGGCCAGGAGCACGATCGTCGCCCGCTGGCGGGTCTGGTGCGGGGTCTTGTGGCCGTAAGCCATCTTCTTGAGCCGGTGGCGCTCGGAGGCGGTCAGTTCCACGGGCACGGCGGAACACGCGAGCATGGACGGAGGGCGGCCCATCTTCCGGGGGCTGTGTGGGGCACATCAGGGTGGGCAGCGGCCAGGGCCGCTGCCCACCCTGGAGCCGACCGCTTAGCGCCAGGGATCGAGGGCGTGCTTGCCACTGGTCTGGCCGGCTTCGAGTTGCCGCAGCACCTCCGGCCCTTCGGCCAGGGGGTGAACCTGGGGAGTGCCGGGCGGGTACACGCCTTGGGCGATGAGCGCCTCGATCTCGACGAGCAGCGACTGATAGAGCGACGGGGCTGCGGTCGCCAGCGCACCGATGTGCAGGCCCTTGATCTGGACGTGGTGGGTGAAGACCAGGTCGTGCGTGGTCAGTGTGGCGTGGCCCGAGGCGGCGCCGAACACGACGACGCGTCCGGTGAAGGGTTTGGTGACAGCCAGGCTGGTTTCGAACGTGGCCTTGCCCACCGATTCCAGGACCAGGTCGACTCCGCTGGTCAGGCGGGTGATTTCCGAGGCCAGATCGGGGCGTCGGCTGTCTAGGATCTCGTCGGCGCCAAGTGCCTTGACGGTGGCGTGCTTGGCCGGGGACGCGGTGGCAATGACGCGGGCACCGTAGTGGCGGGCGAGACGGACTGCGGCCTGCCCCACGCCGCCGGCCGCGGCATGAACGAGCACCACGTCACCGGTCTTGATCTCGCCCAACGGCTTCAGTGCCGCCAGCGCGGTGGCCCAGTTCAGCACCAGGCCGAGAGCTTCGGCGTCGCTCCAGCCGGACGGCACGAGAAGGACACCTGCGGCTGGCATCGTCATGTACTGCGCGAAGGCGCCCGGGCCGGCTCCGACGACGTGGGTGCCGAGCGGAAGCGGGCTCTCGACGTCCGGGCCGACACCCACGATCTCGCCGGCGGCTTCGAAACCTGCCACGTAGGGGGCCTGCGGGCCGCCTGCGTATGTTCCGTGTGTCTGCATGACGTCCGCGAAGTTGACTCCGGCGGCGCCGACTCGGATCAGGTACTCACCAGCCCCTGGAGCGGGGCGGCGCTGATCGGTCGTGAGGGTCAGGTCCTTCGGTCCCCGGTGCGAGGGCTGGACCAATGCTCGTACGGTCTGCTGATCGTTGATCTCCATGGGGTGAACGTAGGAGGTTGACACATACGTCAAGGTCAAGCAGCTGTCACGGGTCAGTGCGGCGGGCCTTGCGAAGGTAGGTGTCGAGTGCCTCCTGCTGGTCACTGAGAACGGCGATACGTGCCGTCAGCCGATCGCGGTAGCTCTGTACCTCGTGCAGGAATTCCGCGCACACCACGTCCGTGTCGACATCGGGTTCATCAGCCAGATGAGGCAGGACTTCTCTGATCAACCGCACGGGCAGTCCGGACTCCCGCAGCGAGCGGATGACGAGCACCTGGTTGATCGTGGACTGGCAGTAGTCGCGGAACCCGTTACTGCAGCGACCAGAGACGATCAAGCCCTCATCCTCGTAGTGCCGCAAGGATCTCGCACTCACACCGCTCACTCGGGAGGCTTCGCTGATCTTCATATCTGGGGCAACGTCCGGGAGCACAACGATCTTCCAGCACCAGTCGCCCCGATGACGTGCTCAGGCGTAAACAACCTCACGTTCTGCAACAACTAGCCCCGTACTTCGCGGGTCACTGATTCAGGTCTGTGGCCAGCGGGTTCGTGTGACTTCGATGCCGAGGAGTTCGAGGAGGTGGAGTTGAACGCCGCGGGTGATCTGGACGGTGGGCGGGTCGGTCATGTTACCGATCCGCAGCGTCAACTCGCCGAGGTGGTAGAGGATCATCCGGCCGGTTGGCCGGACCCGGCGGTTGTCCGGGTAGAGGCCGATCATCGTCTGCTCGGGGCCCAGTGCACGCCTCACCTGGCGCTCGATCAGGCAGAACACCAGCAGGGCCAGGCAGATCACCTGGATCAGGGCGGCGACGCGGTGGTTGTGCTGCACGAAGACCGGGGCGACCGCGAGGGGCCCCTTGAAATCGTGGTACCGGCGCTCGACCGCGCCCTGACCCTTGTACTGGATGAGGACGTCCTGCGGGGCGGCCTGTTCGACGGTCAGTGGTGTGATCAGCGCGTACCAGCCGTCGACCTGGGCCTCGGCGTCGAGGACCTCCTGGTCGAAGTGCCAGCGGAGCGAGGGGGCACCGGTCTCGTCCTCGGTTGTGTCCCAGCGCAGGCAGGAGGCGACGCGGCGCTTCGCGGCGATCACCCCGGCGCGGGCGGCGACCTTCTCGCGGGTCTTGTAGTGCCGTCCGCCCGCCGCGCGGGCGAGCTTGTCCAGGTCCTCGGCCGCCTTGGCGAGGCGTTTGGCGCGGGCGGCCTGCTGACCGGCCGCGTTGCCGGTGGAGTGGACCAGGATCCGCCGCACGGTGAGGACCGGGTCGCGCTTGCGGGGCCCGGCGAGGGTGTGGACGTCCTCCAGTACCCGGTATACCTCCCGCTGGTCCGGTTCCTTGCCGGTGTCCCGCTCGGGCACCCAGTCCACCACCGGCGCCCGGTCCAGATCGAGAGCGGCGTAGACCTCGTCCTTGACCTGCGCGGCCGGGACGGGCGCGATGAAATCCACCCCGGCTGCCAGCAGTGCGGTGACGTTCGCGTAGGACACCAGCTTGGAGTCGGCGACCATCAGGAAATCCTGCTCACCGGCCATGCCCTGCAGGTCCTTCATCGCCCCGACGACCTGGCTGACCTCGGCCGCGCCGCCGCCGAAGACGCGGGCGTGGACGGGGATGCCGCCGTCGGCGGACACCGCCAGCCCGGCCTGGACCTGCTTCAGATCCACCCGCCGGTCCTTGGGATGCCCGTAGCCGATGACCGGGTACTGCTCGTCCTGGTCCCCGTCCGGGAAGGCGCCGTGGACGGACATGCTGGTCATGTCCCAGTGCAGCCGGGACACGTCGATACCGAACTCGGTGATCGCCCGCGCGCCGACGGTGCCCGCGATCTGCTCCAGGTGCGGGGCGATCGCGTCCAGGGCCCGGGCCAGGCGGTCGTCGCCTGGCAGGCCCGGCTCGATGCCGAAGACCTCCTCCACCGCCCAGGTCCGCGCCCAGTCCCCGACCCGCAGCAGCGGTGCGGGCGAGGTCAGCCGGTTGGCCACCAGCGCCTCGATGACCTGCCCGTGGGTCAGGTGGGCGCTCGCGCCGCCCGGGCACAGCTCGTCGACGATCCCGGCCACGTCCAGCCGGCGCAGAAACCCGGCAGCGACAGGCAGAGCGCCCAGACGCTTCTCCACCACGGACGTCACCGCCACTTCAAGGCGCTGACGCTGAGAACGTGGCCGCGGGGACCGGGAAGTCATCGACACACCCCACCCAACGCCACACCCCCGGCCCGGGACACCCCCGGGCCGGTCACACCATACGAATCAACGACCCGCGAAGTACGGGACTAGCCGGCGAATGCCACAAGGCCAGTGCTCCGGTCAACCCCCGAAGGACTTCCGGAGCCGACCACTTAGGAGGATCACAGTCTGCTGACTGTGGTCGAGGTGGCGGAAGGCGCAGAAGGTCGGTCGGCTCTTGAGGCTGCGGGAGCGGGATGGCATTGCTGACCTCGGTCCCGATACGAGCGGGGCGTGCTGCTGCGGCTGGCGTCTTTCAGCGATGCAAGACGGATTGGCGGCATCGGGCGTATCCACTCCGGACGCGCCGTGCAGTTATGGGTGGACGGTCCGGTATCGCGAGCCTGGCGGTGGGAGGGAGCGGCATCGGGAAAGGACTTTCAATTCCCAGGGGTGATCTGAGGTGAGTGGTGGATCAGGGGGCCACATGCGTTAGCGTGGCGGGCGTTGACGGCGAGCCCCGTGCTGGTTCGTGCTGGTTTTAGAGGCGCAGTAGGGGTAAAGGTGCAGGTCAGGGCAATTTCATGAGAATTCTGCACACTTCCGACTGGCATCTCGGCCGGGCGTTCCACCGGGTGAACATGCTCGGCGCCCAGGCCGAGTTCATCGGCCACCTCGTCGCGACCGTGCGCGAGCGCGAGGTGGACGCGGTGGTCGTGTCGGGGGACGTGTACGACCGCGCGGTGCCACCGCTGGCCGCGGTCGAGCTCTTCGACGACGCCCTGCACCGCCTGGCTGACTTCGGTGTGCCCACGGTGATGATCTCCGGGAACCACGACTCGGCGCGCAGGCTCGGCGTGGGTGCCGGGCTCATCGGCCGCGCGGGCATCCACCTGCGGACCGACGCCTCCGCCTGCGGCACGCCGGTGGTGCTGGAGGACTCCTTCGGCGATGTGGCCTTCTACGGGCTGCCGTATCTCGAACCCGCCCTGGTGAAGGACGAGTTCGGGGTCGAGAAGGCGGGCCACGAGGCCGTGCTCGCCGCCGCCATGGACCGGGTGCGCGCCGACCTCGCCACGCGCGCGCGTGGCACGCGTTCCGTCGTCCTCGCCCACGCCTTCGTCACCGGCGGCGAAGCCAGCGACAGTGAGCGGGACATCGCGGTGGGCGGGGTCGCCTCCGTGCCCGCCGGGATCTTCGACGGGGTCGACTATGTGGCCCTGGGGCATCTGCACGGCAGCCAGACCATCACCGAGCGCGTGCGCTACTCGGGCTCCCCGCTGCCGTACTCCTTCTCGGAGGCCGACCACCGCAAGAGCATGTGGCTCGTCGACCTGGACGCCGACGGCGCGGTCGCCGCCGAGCGGATCGACTGCCCGGTACCGCGCGCGCTGGCCCGCATCCGGGGCGAGCTGGAGGACCTGCTCGCCGACCCTGAGCTGGCGCGGCACGAGGACGCGTGGGTCGAGGCCACGCTCACCGACCCGGTGCGCCCCGCCGACCCCATGGCCCGCCTGACCGGGCGGTTCCCGCACACGCTCAGCCTGGTCTTCGACCCGCAGCGCTCTTTGGACGACCCGGACGTGTCGTACGCCAGACGTCTCGCCGGGCGCAGCGACCAGCAGATCGCGGAGGACTTCGTGGCCCATGTGCGCGGCGCCGGACCCGACGAGCACGAACAGACCGTGCTCCAGGACGCGTTCGACGCGGTCCGCGCCGACCGGGCCGTCCGGGAGGTCGCCCGGTGAGGCTGCACCGGCTGGACATCACCGCGTTCGGGCCCTTCGGCGCCGCCCAGAAGGTCGACTTCGACGAACTGTCGGCCGCCGGGCTCTTCCTGCTGCACGGGCCGACCGGCGCCGGCAAGACCTCCGTCCTGGACGCCGTCTGCTACGCGCTGTACGGCTCCGTGCCCGGCGCCCGTCAGAGCGGCCAGGGCCTGACGCTGCGCAGCGACCACGCGGCACCCGCGACCCGCACCGAGGTCCGCCTCGAACTGACCGTCGCCGGGCGCCGGTTGGAGATCACCCGGCAGCCGCCCTGGGAGCGCCCCAAGAAGCGCGGACGCCCCGGCACCACCGTCGACAAGGCACAGAGCCGGCTGCGCGAGTACGACGCGACGGCGGGCTCCTGGAAGGACCTCAGCCGCTCCCACCAGGAGATCGGCGAGGAGATCACCCAGCTCCTCGGCATGAGCCGCGAGCAGTTCTGCCAGGTCGTGCTGTTGCCGCAGGGCGAGTTCGCACGCTTCCTGCGCGCCGACGCCGAGGCCCGCGGCAGGCTCCTCGGCCGCCTCTTCGACACGCACCGCTTCGCCGAGGTCGAGAAGCGCCTCGCCGAGCGGCGGCGCACGACCGAGGCCCAGGTGCGCGCCGGGGACGAGGAACTGCTCGCCGACGCGCACCGCATGCAGCAGGCCGCGGGTGACGGGATGCCCCTGCCGGACCTCGCGCCGGGCGACCCGGGGCTCGCCGAAGCCGTGCTGACCTGGGCCGCCGTCGCCCGGACCACCGCCCGCGAGCGGCTCACCGTCGCGCACTGCGCGCGTACGGCGGCCGAGTCCGCGCGGGCCGCCGCCGAGCACGTACTCGACGACGTACGCGAACTGGCGCGGCTGCAACAGCGGTTCGCACAGGCGCGGGAGCGGGCCGCCCGGCTGGAGGAGCGGGCCGACACTCATCGGGAGGATCGGGCGCGGATGGAGCGTGCCCGCAAGGCCGAGGCGGTGGCACCGGCGCTGGAGCTGCGGGAGGCGGCCGACGCCGAGCACCGGCAGGCGGCCGCGGCCGGGGCACGCGCGCGTGACCTGCTCCCGCCGACATACGCGGACGCCGGCGCGGCCGGGCTCGCGACCGCCGCCCGCAAGGCGGCCGAGGAGCTGGGCGGCCTGGAGTCGGCCCGGCGCGCCGAACGCCGGCTGACCGAACTCCTTACGGAACGCACCGACTTGGACCGGCAGGAGCGCGCCGACGAGGACGTCCTCCAGGAGGCCGGGAGCTGGCTCGACGCGTGGGACGCCACCCGCGCGGAACTCCAGACCCGTATCGACGCCGCCCAGGAGGCCGCCACCCGCGCCGAGCAGCTCGCCGTCCGGCGCGAGCCCGCCCGCGCCCGGCTGGAGGCGGCCCGGCTGCGCGACCAGTTCGCGAGGGACACCGACGCGGCCCAGGCGCTCGCCCTGGCCGCCCGCGAGCGGGCGGCCGACGCACGCGCGCACTGGCTCGACCTCAAGGAACAGCGGCTCCGGGGCATCGCCGCCGAGCTCGCCACCGGCCTGCTGGACGGCGAACCGTGCGCCGTCTGCGGCGCCACCGACCACCCGGCGCCCGCCCGCAAGGTGGCCGGGCACGTCGACCGGGAGGCGGAGGAGCGGGCCCTGGCCGCGTACCAGCGCGCCGACGAGGAGCGCGCCGAGGCCGAGCGCCGCCTCGGCGTCGTCCGCGAGGGGCTGGCCGCCGCCACCGCCGAGGCGGGCGACACCCCGACCGACCGACTCGCCGAGCAGGCCGAGGAAGTGGAGCGGCTGTACGAGGAGGCCCGCGGGGGCGCCTCCGCGCTGCATGCCGCACGTACGGAACTGGAGCGGGCCGAGCAGGAGCGCGAGCGGCGGGCCGCCGCCCGGCAGGAGGCCGCTGTGCGCGCCGCCTCCAGGGTCGCCCACCGGGACCGGCTCGACCGCGAACAGGCCATCCTGGAAGGGGAGCTGGCCACCGCGCGCGGCACCGCCGACAGCGTGTCCGCGCGCGCCGCCCAGCTGGAGCGGCAGGCCACGCTGCTCACCGAGGCCGCCGACACCGCGCGCGTGGCGGAGGAGTCCGCGCAGCGGCTCAAGGACGCCGACGCCCGGCTCGCCGACGCGGCCTTCCGCGCCGGATTCGACACCCCGCAGGCCGCCGCCGAAGCGCTCCTCGACGACGCGGCGCACCGGGACCTCCAACGGCGGCTGGACGCCTGGCAGACGGAGGAGGCGGCGGTACGCGCCGTGCTCGCCGAGGCCGACACGGCAGCCGCCGCCCAGCAGCCGCCCGCCGACCCGCGCGCGGCCGAGCAGGCCGCCGAGTCCGCCGCCCGGCGACTCCAGCACGCGGCCTCCGCGCACGACGCGGCCGCCCGCCGCTGCACCGACCTCGACCGGCTGTCCGCGCGCGCGGCCACCGCCGTACGACGGCTGGCGCCGCTGCGCGAGGAGTACGACCGCGTGGCCCGTATGGCAGGACTCGCGGCCGGCACCTCGGCGGACAACGAACGCAAGATGCGCCTGGAGGCGTACGTCCTCGCCGCCCGCCTGGAACAGGTCGCCGCCGCCGCGACCGTACGGCTGAGGCGAATGTCCTCCGGCCGCTACACCCTCGTCCACTCCGACGACCGCGCCGGACGCGGCCGCAGCGGGCTCGGGCTGCACGTCGTCGACGCCTGGACCGGCCGCGAGCGGGACACGGCCACGCTCTCCGGCGGCGAGACCTTCTTCGCCTCCCTCGCCCTCGCCCTCGGCCTCGCGGACGTCGTCACCGACGAGGCGGGCGGCGTCCGCCTGGACACCCTGTTCATCGACGAGGGCTTCGGCAGCCTCGACGACCAGACCCTCGACGAGGTCCTCGACGTCTTGGACTCCCTGCGGGAACGGGACCGCAGCGTGGGCATCGTCAGCCATGTCGCGGACCTGCGGCGGCGCATCCACGCGCAGCTGGAGGTCGTGAAGGGCAGATCGGGGTCGGCCGTACGGCAGCGCGCGACGGGCTGAGGTCAGTGGCCCAGCGGGCGTCGGGGCAGCGGTGAGGAGTACACGACGCTCGTGGTCACCGAGCCCAGCGTGGCGATCTTCCCGGTCACCTCCTCCAGGTGCCGCATCGAGCGGGCCGCGACCTTGATGACGAAACAGTCGTCGCCCGTGACGTGGTGCGCCTCCAGGATCTCGGGCATCACGGCCACGAGATCGTGGAACGGCTTGTAGTTGGGGTTCGGGTAGCGCAGCCGTACGAACGCCAGGATCGGCAGGCCGAGCCGCTCGGGGTCCACGACGGCCGCGTACCCCTGGATGACGCCCGCCTCCTCCAGGCGCCGCACCCGTTCGGTGACCGCACTCGCGGACATGGAGACGGCACGCGCCAGCTCGGCGAAGCTGGCCCGGCCCTCGCGCTGGAGGACGTCGAGGATGCGCCAGTCGGTGGCGTCCGGGGAGTACGGGGAATTCACGGTCATGCCGCAGAAATAGCAGGCGAATCCCCGGCTGTTCAAGTCGGATGCCGTGGATGTCCCCTTCAGGGAAGGGGATCACCGGCCGTAGATTTCTGGCCATGGAGTCCAAGAACACCACCGTGAACCCCGTCCTGCGCGTCGCCCCGGCGTCCCCCGCCGAGGCCGCCGCCCACTTCCGCGCCGGCCTCGCCTTCCACACCGACGTGTCCGACGTGGCCGCCGCCCTCGCCGCCGACGGCGACCCCGGGTTCGTCCTCGTCGACACCCGCTCCACCGAGTCCTGGGACCAGGGCCGCGTGCCCGGCGCGGTCCACCTGCCCACCGCGCTCATCCCCGAGCGGGCCGAGCAACTCCTCGACAGGTCCGTCCCCGTCGTCACCTACTGCTGGAGCCCCGCCTGCAACGGAGCCACCCGCGCCGCCCTCGCCCTCGCCGAACTCGGCTTCCAGGTCAAGGAGATGCTCGGCGGCTTCGAGTACTGGGTCCGCGAGGGCTTCGCCCACGAGACCCGGAAGGGCAGCGAGCGGCGCCCCGCCGACCCGCTGACGGTGCCGGTCGACGCCGAGGACTGCGGCTGCTGACGACATGTGTGGCCGCGGGGAACCAAGGCCGTCGGCAACGGACTTGGATGCATGAGACATCGAACTCCCGTGCCACACAGCACGTGTAGCTTCTGGCCCATGGTCAGATACGCGGATCCAGGTGTGGTGCGGTGGGTCGAGTCGGGCGGCGGCCCGCTCATAGTGCTACCGGAGGCGGTGCTCCCGTTCTGGACGGGCGCCGACGGCGACGAGATCTCGTCCGACTACGACCGGGCGTGCGACGTCGACGGCCACGCGGGGTTCGTCCCGGTCGGCGACACCAGAGCGCTCGTCCTCGGCGACGACCCCGCCGCCACCACCTTCCTCCCCGAGCACGACACCTTCGTACGGTGGTACGCCGCCGACTCCGAGACGGAACTGCTCGCAGGCGTCCCCGCGGCCCTCGATGCGGCGGTGTGGGAACCGGAGTCGGAGTGGCGAGTCCCGGGCCCGGTGCTCCTGTTCGACGCCGCCTGGCCCGGAGAGGCCGCGGAGCGCACGGACCACCTGCGGGTCACGCTGGAGCCCGGGCGGTACGGGGTGAGCACGGCGTATGTGTCGTCCGGGCCGGAGACGTGGCTCGGGCTCGTACGACTGCGGCGACTCGCGGACTGACGGGCTCCGGGCGGGGGGATGACGAGCTCCGGGCGGGGGGATGACGGGCTCCGGACGGGGAAATACGCGTGCGCCGCCCGGCGCCGAGCCCTCATCATGGTCGACCGTGCCCCAACTCCCACACCCCGCACCCGAAGACCTGCGCCGCGACCCGCTGCCCCTTCGCGACCGCACCGCTCTCGTCACCGGAGCGAGCCGACGCGGCGGCATCGGGTACGCGGTCGCCCGCCGCCTCGCCGCGTACGGCGCGAGCGTGTACCTGCACCACCACGTCCCGCACGACGCCGCCATGCCCTGGGGCGCCGACAGCCCCGAGGAGGTGGCCGCCGGAGTGCGTGAGGCACTCGGCGCCCCGGAGGCACGGGTGGCCCACGGGCCGGGTGATCTGTCCGACCCTTCCGTCCCCGCCGAGTTGATCGACAGGGCCGCCGACGCGCTCGGCGGCCGTATCGACGTCCTCGTGGCCAACCACGCGCTGTCCGGCTCCGACGGCACCCTCGACACGATCGACGCCACGATGCTGGACGCGCACTGGGCCGTCGACACCCGCTCGGTGCTCCTGCTCGTCCAGGCGTACGCCCGGCAGCGGGCGGCGCTCCCGTCGCGCACCCCGGGCGGGCGCGTCGTGATGATGACCTCGGGGCAGGACATCGCGGGCGGTATGCCCGGCGAGATCGCGTACGCCCTCCAGAAGGGTGCCCTCGCCTCGATCACCCGGTCCCTGGCGACCACCCTGGCCGACCTCGCCGTCACCGTGAACACCGTCAACCCCGGCCCCGTCGACACGGACTACCTGACCGGCGAGGCCTACGCGACCATTGCCGCGATGTTCCCCGCCGGCCGCTGGGGGATGCCGGACGACCCGGCCCGCCTCATCGCGTGGCTCGCGACGGACGAGGCGGGCTGGGTCACCGGTCAGGTGATCGACTCGGAGGGCGGTTTCCGCCGTTGACCCGAGGCGGGTGTCACAGCTGCGCCAGCTCGTCCACCAGGTCGTCCAGGCCCAGCGAGCCCTGGGAAAGGGCCGCCATGTGCCAGGCCTTGAGGTCGAAGGCGTCGCCGTGCCGCTCGCGCGCCCTCTCCCGGCCCAGCAGCCAGGCGCGCTCGCCCAGCTTGTAGCCGATGGCCTGGCCGGGGATGGTCAGGTAGCGGGTCATCTCGCTCTCCACGTAGTCCGCCGGGCGGCTGCTGTGGGCGCCGAAGAACTCCTGGGCGAGTTCGGGGGTCCAGCGCTCGCCCGGACGGAATGGGGAGTCGGCCGGGATTTCCAGCTCAAGGTGCATGCCGATGTCCACGATGACGCGGGCCGCGCGCATCATCTGGGCGTCGAGGTAGCCGAGCCGCTGCTCCGCGTCCGTGAGGAAGCCCAGCTCGTCCATCAGCCGCTCCGCGTACAGGGCCCAGCCCTCGCAGTTGGCGCTGACGCCGCCGACGGTGGCCTGGTAGCGGGAGAGGTTCTCCGCCACGTGCGCCCACTGCGCGAGCTGGAGGTGGTGACCGGGGACGCCCTCGTGGTACCAGGTGGAGACCAGGTCGTACACCGGGAAGCGGGTCAGCCCCATGGTCGGCAGCCAGGTGCGGCCCGGGCGGGAGAAGTCCTCGGACGGGGGCGTGTAGTACGGGGCCGCCGCGCCGCCGGGCGGGGCGATGCACGACTCCACCTTCCGCACCCGCTCGGCCAGGTCGAAATGGGTGCCGTCGAGCGTGTCGATCGCCTGGTCCATCAGGCCCTGGAGCCAGTCACGGACCTCGTCGACGCCCTCGATGTGCTTGCCGTGCTCGTCGAGGTGCGCGAGCGCCACCCACGGGGTCTCGGCACCGGGCAGGATCTTCTCGGCCTCCTGCTTCATCTCCGCGAGGAGACGGTGGTACTCGGACCAGCCGTACGCGTACGCCTCGTCCAGATCCAGGTCCGTGCCGTTGAAATACCGCGACCAGCGCGCGTACCGCTCGCGGCCCACCGTGTTCGGGGCGCCCTCGATCGTCGGCGCGTACACATCGCGCATCCAGTCCCGCAGTTCGACGACGGCCACGGTCGCCGCGCGGGCCGCCTCGTCCAGCCCGGCGCGCAGCGCCTCGGGGCCCGCCGCCGCGAAGTCCTCGAACCAGCCACGGCCCGACCCCGTGTCCGCCCACTCGGTGAGCTGCTCGACGAAGGTCGCCGTCGGGCGCGGGGCCGCGTACAGCTTGCGCTCCAGGCCGAGGGCGAGGGACTCGCGGTAGCCCGCCAGCGCGGTCGGCACGGCGCGCAGCCGCTCGGCGATCGCCGCCCAGTCCTCCTCGGTGTCGGCCGGGGTCACGGCGAAGATCTCGCGCACCGAGTGCGCGGGCGTGGCCATGTTGCCGACGGCGCGCAGGCCCTCGTCGGCGTCGTGCACGGCCAGCTCCGCCGTGAGCCGCTCGCGCAGCAGACGCGCGCACCGGCGCTCGATGTCACTGTCCGCGCCCGGCTGCCGCTCCGCCTTGTCGAGTCGCGCGAGCGTCGCCCGCATCAGCTCGGCGAGGGCCTCCTGGCCCGCGGGCGAGGTGTCCGGCAGTTTGTTCGAACTCTCCTTCACGCCGAGGTATGTACCGGTCACCGGGTCGAGGGCGATGAGTTCGTCGACGTACGCGTCGGCGACCTCGCGGGGCAGCGGGATCTTCGTGTCTGACATGCGGACAATCCTCGTACGAGGAGGTCGCCCGCGTCACCCGGATTGCGAAGGGGAGGGGCGGTTCAGGGGGTGTCGCCGTCGGCCGGAGCGCTTGTCCCAGGGCGCGTCGCCGTCGGCGGGAGCAGCGGTCCGCAGCCCCACTGCTGGAAGATCAACCGGGTCTCCACGCGCGCCACCTCGCGCCGCGAGGTGAACTCGTCGATGACCAGCCGCTGCAGATCCGCCATGTCCGCGACGGCGACATGGACGAGATAGTCGTCGGGCCCGGTCAGATGGAACACGGTCCGCGACTCCGGCAGGGCCCTGATCCGCTCCACGAACGGCCCCACCAACTCCCGCCGATGCGGCCTGACCTGCACGGACAGCAGCGCCTCCAGGCCCCTGCCGAGCTTCGCCGGATCGAGTCGCAGCTGATGGCCGAGGATCACGCCCGCCCGCCGCAGCCGTGTGACCCGGTCCAGGCAGGTCGACGGCGCGACCCCGACCTGCGCCGCGAGATCACGGTAGGTCGACCGGGCGTCGTTCTGCAGCAGCCGCAGCAGATGGAGATCAACCGGATCAAGTACGACGGATTCGGCCATGAGCCGAACGTAACACGGCGTACGACCCTACAGTCCCGACCGATGTTCATTCTGCTCTCCATGGACTCCGGCATCACTGACGCGAACGCGTACGACGCCCAGGGCACCCTCGGTGTCCGACCGGCCCGCAGGGCCCTGGCCACCGAAGCCGTGCACGCCGGGCGCGACGACCTCGCTGCCCTCGGGCTGCACGCCCCGCCGATCGACCTGTCCACGACCTACCCGTCGTACGACAGCCGAGGCGAGGCCGCCCGCATCGACGCCTTCGCCACCGACGGCGCGGAGCCCGAGGGCACGCCGGTCTACGGACGGCTCGGCAACCCGACCGTCGCGCGCTTCGAGACCGCCCTCGCCCGCCTCGAAGGCACCGGGAGCGCGGTCGCGTTCGCCAGCGGCATGGCAGCACTGAGCGCCGTCCTCCTGGCCCGCGCCTCGATGGGGCTGCGCCATGTCGTCGCCGTACGACCTCTGTACGGGTGCAGCGACCACCTGCTCACCGCCGGACTGCTTGGCTCCGAGGTGACCTGGGTCGACCCGGCCGGCATCACGGACGCCCTGCGCCCCGACACCGGCCTGGTCCTCGTCGAGTCCCCGGCCAACCCCACACTCGCCGAACTCGACCTGCGCTCCCTCGCCCACGCCTGCGGCTCGGTCCCGCTCCTCGCCGACAACACCTTCGCCACGCCGGTCCTGCAACGCCCGGTGGAACAGGGCGCGCGTCTCGTCCTGCACAGCGCCACCAAGTACCTGGGCGGCCACGGTGACGTCATGGGCGGCGTGGTCGCCTGCGACGAGGAGTTCGCGGGCCGCCTCCGCCAGATCCGCTTCGCCACCGGCGGCGTGCTGCATCCGCTCGCCGGGTATCTGCTGCTGCGTGGCCTGGCCACCCTGCCGGTACGCGTCCGGGCGGCCTCCGCGACGGCCGCCGAACTCGCCCGCCGCCTCGCCGCCGACCCCCGCGTGGCCCGCGTCCACTATCCGCGCCTCGGCGGCGCCATGATCGCTTTCGAGGTCCACGGCGACCCGCACGACGTCATCTCCGGCGTCCGCCTCATCACACCCGCCGTCAGCCTCGGCAGCGTCGACACGCTCATCCAGCACCCGGCGTCCATCAGCCACCGGATCGTGGAGGAGTCGGACCGGCGCGGGGCGGGGGTGAGTGATCGATTGCTGCGGATGTCGGTGGGGTTGGAGGACGTCGAGGATTTGTGGGCGGACTTGGACGGGGCGTTGGGGGCGGAGCGCGGGAGGGGGCTGCTTCAGGAGACAGCGGTGGAGGCGCCCCTCTAGGGGCGCGGGGCGGTGACAGCAGCGGCTCCGCCGCGGGGCGCGACCAGCCACATCGGGCCCGCAGCTCCCCACGGCATTGGGCCCCGAACTCTGTCGTTACCCCCGAGCCTGGTCATACGGCAGCCGAGACGCCACCGGCGTAGCGTCCAGCCGAGCCGTGATGACCAACGTCCCCTCCTCGATCTGATAGTCGAGCGGCAGCTCAAGCCCCCGCATCGCCGCAACCATCCCCGTATTGGACGCCTGAGTCACCGCGTACACACTCTCGCACCCGGCCTCAACCGCCATACCCACCAGCCGCCCGAGCAGCTCGCTGCCGATCCCGCGCCGCTGCCACTCGTCCTCGACGATGAGCGCGATCTCGGTCTCGTCCCCGTCCCAGAGCAGATGCCCGAGTCCGACGACGCGCCCCGAGGCGGTCTCGACGGCGAGGGTCCGGCCGAAGCGGGGGCTGAGGAGATGGTTGAGGTACCGGTCGGCATCACCGACCGGCCCGTGGTACCGCTTGCTGAGCGTGCGCGCGGAGCACCGCGCATGCATGGCCTTCGCCGCCGCGAGGTCACTCGTGTCGGCGCGCCGCACGGTGATGTCGTTGCCCTCCGGCAGCGTCAGCACGTCCTGGCTGCGGGGGATCCGCGGACCCAGCCGCGAGTCCAGCTCCACCAGAGCCCGTGCCCGCGCGAACTCCGTCGGCGTGAACGGCAGGTACGGCCGTTCCACCATGATCACCCCGCCCTCGGGCGCCCGCAGACGCATCACCGTGTCCTCCAAGGCCCCCTCCACCGGGGCGGCTTCCTGTGCCCGGCCGGAGCCGGGGGAGGCGGCGGGCAACGAGCGGATGGTGCAGCGGCCGAGCAACTGGCGCAGGGCGAGCGGGAGTTCGGCGGCGTCCAGCGCCGTACGTGTGGCCAGGCCCAGGACGCGGGTCGGGGCGTCCACCAGGTCGTGGGCGTCGGCCCGTTCGATCCAGGTCCCGGACCCGCCCGCCTGCGACACCGCGCGGTTGATCTCGGACGCGGCCAACTCCTCGGGGGAGCGCAGCAGGAACTCGTCCACGGTGCCCTCGGCCAGCGGATGCGTCTGCAGGCTCAGGACGTCGACCCGCAGCCCCGCCAGCGCCGTGCACAGCGCGGCGAGTGAGCCGGGCCGATCCATCACCGTCGTACGCATCCGCCACAGCACGCCCGCTCCGGTCGCGCCCGCTCCGGTCGCGCCCGCTCCGGTCGCGCCCGCCCCGGCCTGCTGCTCGTCGGCGAGCGGCCGGGCATCGGTATCGTCCGTCGGCGGTGCGTGACCGTGGCGGCGTGCCCACCATGTGTGGAACCCGGCCGTGGCGACCAGGACGGCAGCGGAGATCACCAGCAGGGCCGGGCCGTCGGGTCCGTGCCCGATCATGTTCGCCACGGCGTCGGCCACGGCCACCGCCGTGAACAGCGCGGCGAGTTCGACCACGTCCCGCCGCCAGTGGTGTACTGGGCGGCCGTGCTTCGCCCGTGTCACATCAGACATACCTCGACTCATGCAACCACTGTGAAGGAAGGGTGTTGCGTGATCACGAACGCACTGTGACTGATCGGTAAAGTATCACTTCATCCCTTTTATGGCTTCCTCTGTGCATCACTGTCCGAATATGGACTACTGCCCGACCCGTCCTGGCTGGAGCACCCGCGTGAACAGCACCGTCCCGTCCTGCTCGCGCAGTCGAACCGTCAGCTCACCGCTGTCGCCGTCGATGTCGACCTCGCCGAAGAACTGGTAGCCGCCCGCGGGCGATACGTTCGCGGTGGTCGGCGCCTTCACGAAGACCCGCTCGGGACCGAAGGTGTCGTCCAGCGCGTTGGCCGGGAACGCGCCGGCGTTGAGCGGACCGGACACGAACTCCCAGAACGGCTCGAAGTCGGTGAACGCGGCCCGCGACGGCTGGTAGTGCTGCGCCGAGGTGTAGTGCACGTCCGCGGTCAGCCACACGGTGCCGGTGATCTTCCGGTGCTTGATGAACCGCAGCAGCTCGGCGATCTGCAGCTCCCGCCCGAGCGGCGCGCCCGGGTCACCCTGTGCCACGGCCTCGATGTTCTGCTCGCCGTCGGTGGTGTCCGGCACGACCAGGCCGAGCGGCATGTCGGAGGCCAGCACCTTCCATACTGCGCGCGACCGGCACAGCTCCCGCTTGAGCCACTCCAGCTGCTCGGCGCCGAGGATGCCCTGACGGTCGGTGGTCTGGGTGCCGGGGGAGTTGGCGTTGCGGTACGTCCGCATGTCGAGCACGAACACGTCGAGCAGCGGGCCGTGGCGCAGCACCCGGTGCACTCGGCCCTGCCGGGCGCCCGGCCGCAGGGTGGAGATCGGGAAGTACTCGCTGAACGCCCGCCGCGCCCGTGCCGCCAGCACGTCGACGCTCTGCTCGGTGTACCGGGTGTCGGTGAGGACCTCACCCGGATACCAGTTGTTGGTGACCTCGTGGTCGTCCCACTGGACGACCGACGGCACCTGGGCGTTGAACCGCCTCAGGTTCTCGTCCAGCAGGTTGTAGCGGAAGTTCCCGCGGAACTCGGCCAGCGTCTCGGCGACCTTCGCCTTCTCCTCGGTGGTGACGTTCCGCCAGGTGCTGCCGTCGGGGAGCGTCGCCGTCGCCGCGATCGGCCCGTCGGCGTACACGGTGTCGCCGCTGAACAGGAAGAAGTCCGGGTCCAGCGCCCCCATCGCGTCGAAGATGCGGTAGCCGCCGAAGTCCGGGTTGATGCCCCAGCCCTGCCCGGCCAGGTCGCCGGACCACACGAAGCGCACGCCGTCCCGCCGCCTGACCGATGTCGTACGGAACGTGCCGGGCACCGGCTCGCCCGTGCGGCGCGGGTCGTCCGGGTCGGCGAGCAGTACACGGTAGTGGATCTGTTCACCCGGCGGCAGCCCGCGCAGCCGTGTCGTCCCGGTGAAGTCGGTCTCGGCGCCGAGCAGCGGCCCGTGCCATCTGCGGGGGTTGCGGAAGGACTCGGTCGCCGACGTCTCCACGATCATCCGCGCCGGGCGGTCCGAACGCACCCACACCAGGCCGGAGCTGGCCGTCACATCCCCCGTCTGTACACCCCACCCGGCCTTCGGCCGCCCCGACAGCGCGAACGCGGGCGCGGCACCGAGCGAGGCGGGCAGGGCCAGGGCCGCCGAGGCGGCGAGAGAACCGCGCAGCACGCTGCGACGGCCGGGCAGACGACTCGGCGGACGGTGTGACATGGGTGCGCCTCCAGGAACGGATCCGGCCAGTGTGCACAGCCACAATTACTGGTGCGCCGCAGCGCACACGGAAACCACAAGTGAACAACTGACGGCGTGCACTTGGGGGCCGAGGTCCATGACGGTCTCCCTGCTCGGCCCGGCCGAGTCGCATACCGGGGCGAGGGGCTGGCAGGCGGACCCGGTTCTCCGCGGGCGCGCCGGTGGATGAGGCCGGCGGCGGCGTGGTAGGGCGTCTCCGACAGACGTTTCCGCCGGAGGTCCGGTACGGCTCGACGTCGTCGGCTTCGCGGTGTTCGCCGTCCCGCGCTCGGGGCGCTCGGACCGCGGGTGTGGGAGGGCCACCGCCTCCGGCATCGATGCCGTCGGGCCGACGGTGACCGGGGCCGCGGCGGGCGGCACGGCGCGGCTGCGCGTGCCGGAACGCGACCGAGGCGGTCCCGTCGCTGGGGCAGGCGGTGGTCGTCGCCTGCGCCCCGCCACGCGTACGGAGTGCCACGAGCCCGTGGGCGGCGCCCCGACCGGCGCCGGAGTCGCCCCGGGGCCGGGCACGTCGACCTGGTCAGCGGCTCCCGTCGAGGATCACCCGCGCGACCAGCGCCGGGTCGTCGTTCATCGGTACGTGCCCGCAACCGGGCAGTCGCACCAGCCGGGCCCGGGGTATGACGTGCTTGGCGCGGACGCCCTGCCGGCGCACCAGGAGCCGGTCCCTGGCGCCCCAGGCCACGGTGACCGGCACCCCGGACACGTCGTCGACGAACTGGACCGAGCCGCCGGCCCGGAGGGTCTCCTCGAACCCCGTGGCGTTCGCGAGGGCGAGCGTCTCGGCGGCCACGGCCTCGGGTGAACGGCGTCCCGGCCGGGCGTAGATGGTGCTCGTCAACGCCGTACGCCCCGCCGTCGTACGGGACATCCGCTCGACCAGCGGAACCGGCATGCGCCGCGCGAGGTACCGCATCGTCAGCAGCACCCCGAAGGCGTACCGCCGCTCGGCCTCGGACCAGAAGCCCGCGGGCGAGAGCGCGGTGACGGACCGTACGAGCTTCTCGCGGCCCAGCTCCAGGGCGAGCAGCCCGCCCAGGGAGTTGCCCGCGACATGCGGCCGCTCGATCTCCAGGGCCTCGCACAGCGCGCCGAGCGCGGTGTTCATGGTCGGCAGATCGTGCCGGAGGCCTTCGGGCAGGGCCGGGGACTCGCCGAATCCGGGGAGGTCCAGGGCGATGACGTCGCGCTCGGTCGCCAGGATGTCCACCACCGGGTCCCAGGCCTGCCGGTGGTGGCCGATGCCGTGCAGCAGGAGCAGCGGTTCGCCGGTGCCCACGCGCGCGTAGGCGACGGTCACGGTCTGCGGGCCGTGCGCGGAGGGGACCTTGAAGGAGACCGTGTCGGACATGTGCAGCTCCTCGTCGGGGACTGGCTGACGTACGCGTTTCGTAGACAGCTTGTCAGCAATGGCTACCCGTGGGTAGCCCCCGTTCTCCACCGGCCGCGGGCGACGCCAACGCGCCCCGCGCATCCCGACGTTGGGCCGGGCCGTCGATTTCGCCTGGACACGGCCGAACCCGTCGGCTGGGATGGAACCGTGACGACCGACACCGCGACCGACGTCTTCGAAGAACACCGGCCCGTCCTGATGGGCGTCGCCTACCGCATGCTCGGACGCGTCGCCGACGCGGAGGACGTCGTCCAGGAGGCCTGGCTGCGCTGGTCCCGCGCCGACCGCTCCGACGTCCGCGAACCGCGCGCCTACCTGGTCCGCGTCACCACCCGGCTCGCCGTCGACCGGCTCCGGCACATCCAGTCGCGCGACGAGGCGTACGTCGGCCCGTGGCTGCCCGAGCCGTACGCCACCGACTTCGGGTACACCATCCCGGACACCGCCGACCGGGGCGTGCTCGCCGACTCCGTCTCCCTCGCCGTCCTCGTCGTCCTGGAGACCCTCTCGCCCCTGGAACGCGCGGTGTTCGTCCTGCGTGAGGCCTTCGGGTACCCGTACGCCGAGATCGCCGCCGTCCTCGACCGCACGGAGCCCGCGGTGCGCCGGCTCGCCGGGCGCGCCCGCAAGCACGTCGGGGAACGGCGGCCGCGCTACGAGGTCGATCCGGCCGAACGCCGCGATCTGACCGAACGGTTCATCGCCGCCTCGGCCGAGGGCGACCTGGAGGGGCTCATGGCGCTGCTGGCGCCCGATGTCCGCCTGGTCGGCGACAGCGGCGGCCTCTCCCAGGCGCCGGTGCGCGTCATCGAGTCCGCCGACAAGGTGGGGCGCTTCCTGCACGGCGCCGCCCGGAAGGGTGTCCCGGACGCGTCGTTCCGCATCATGGAGATCAACGGTGGTGCCGCCCTGGTCGTCCTGTCCGGCGACAAGGTCGACAGCGTGTTCCAGCTCGACGTGGCGGACGGCCGTATCCAGTGCGTCTACATCCTGCGCAACCCGGAGAAGCTGCTCGCGCTGCCCGTCGACTGAGCCCGGCCAGGGCGACGGTCACGACGAGGAGAACCCCTTCCCCAAGACGGCCAGAAGTCGCCGTACGACCGCGAAGCCCCCGTCGTTGTGCACGGGGGCTTCGTCGTCATGAGGATTGGTCTTGACCAAGGGTGAGGCCCGCCTTATGGTCGCAGAGAAAGTGCAACAACCTTTAATAAACAAGGCGCTAAAACGCCGCCGGGCCACGGCGAAAAGCGGAGGATCAGGGTGGGGACCACGCAGCTCGAACCGGTGCCGGAGCCGAAGTACTGGCACCTCAAGACCGTGCTCACTGAAGCATTGGACTCCGAGTTCTCGGTGGGCGAGATCCTGCCCAACGAGCGCGATCTGGCGGCCCGCTTCGGCGTCGCCCGCGCGACGCTCCGGCAGGCTCTGGAGCAGCTCGAACTGGAGGGCAGGCTGCAGCGACGCCGTGGCGTCGGCACGACCGTCGCCCCGCCGCGCATGGGCGTGGCCGTCGGAACCGAGCAGCACGTGTGGCCGGGCGCGGCCGGCGACGCCTGGCAGCCCGCCGACTGCACGGCGGCGGTTCCGCCCACCGCGGTGGCCGGCCTCCTGGAGACGGCCGGGGGCGAGCAGGTGCACAAGGTGCGCCGTTCCCGGGTCTCCCACGGCCAGCCCGTCGCCGCCGAACTGCTCTACGTCCCGGCCGCGTCCGTGCCGGCCCTGTCCGCGATAGACACGCCGTCGGGCACGGCACGCGCGCGTGCCGTGCTGCGCGAACTCCAGCGTCTGGAGCTGGACGGGCAGGACCGCGCCGTGGAACTGGGCTCCGCCAGCGCCGAGGACGCCAAGGAACTCGACCGGCTGCCCGGCGCGCCCGTCCTCGTCGTCACGACCCGCTTCTTCGCCGAGGGCCGCACCGCGGCGGTCTCCGTGGCCACCTACCGCGCCGACACGTGCCGGCTGACCTTCGGCGACTCCGGGGGCGTCGAGATCCACCACGGCCCGGAGCAGCGGGCCTCCTGAACCGGGCGAGTCGTACGACCTGAACCGTACGAGTCGCCGGCGAAGCCGCACCCGTCGCCCCCCGGGGTTCCGGGGCGCGACGTACTTCTCAGACGTGATTTTCAGACGGCTCGCGGTGTGAGTGTCTGTGCGTGTCAACGCCGCGCCGTCACCGTGCTCTCCACCGCGAACAGCTCCTCCTCCACATGGTCGAGCGCCAGCCGCAGTGCCCCCGTCGCCACGGCCGCCTCGCCCAGGCGGGAGAGCGTAACCCTGGGCGGCCGCAGGCAGTAGCGGGCCAACTTGTCCCGCAGCGGATCGAGTACGTCGTCGAGGCCGGTCGCCCAGCCGCCGATCACGACGAGTTCGGGGTCGAGGGCCAGCACGAGGGCGGCCACGTCGTGGACGAGGCGCTGGATGAAGCGGTCGACGGCCGCGCGGGCCCGCTCGTCGCCCTCGCGCGCGTGCCGGAAGACCTCGGCGACCGCCTGCTCGTCCAGCGGGTGCAGGGGCTCGTCCGTGGTCGACAGCAGCTTCTCCGGGGTGACCTCGCGGCCCAGCAGGTGCAGCGCGCCGATCTCCCCGGCCGCGCCCCCGTACCCGCGGTGCAGCCGCCCGCCGATCAGGGAACCGGCGCCGGGGCTCAGCCCGGCCAGCACGAACACCACGTCGTCCGACTCGGTCGCGGTGCCCTTCCAGTGCTCGGCGACCGCAGCCGCGTTGGCGTCGTTCTCGACCAGGACCGGGCACTTGAAGGAGCGGCTCAGCCGATCGCCCAGCCTCAGTCCCGTCCAGCCGGGGAGCGCCGTGCACAGGCGTACGGTGCCGTCGGCCTCGACGATGCCCGGGGTGCCCACGCCGACCGCGCGGAGGGAGCCGCGGGCCACGCCCGCGCGGCGCAGCAGCTCGGCGACCGCCGTGCGCAGCCGCTCCAGCCGCTCGTCCGCCGCCGCTGTCTCGCCGACATCCTTGGACAACGTGCCCAGCACCCGGCCGTCCAGATCCGCGAGCAGCGCGGTCACCCGGTGCGGGCCGACGTCCAGGCCCAGCAGATGACCGGCCTCCGCCCGGAACCGGAACCGCCGCGCCGGCCGCCCCTGCCGTCGTACGACACCGATGTCGGCCGCCTTCTCCACCACGAGCCCGGCCTCGATCAGCCCCTCGACCACGCCCTCGACGGTGGGCCGGGACAGCCCCGTCACCCGGGTGATCTCGGTGAGCGTGGCGCCGTCAGTGGCGCGCAGCGCGTGCAGCACCACCGCGGAGTTGATCCTGCGAAGCAGAGAGGGATCCCCGCCGGTCAGCCGCCCCAACGTCCGTCCTCCCAGCTCGTGCGCGTGTTGGCCGGATCGTACTCGTCACGGCGGACCCCGGCGACCACGCGCTACTAACGGGTTGGCATCAGCCCGGAGCCACGAACCCCGACTCGTACGCGGCGATCACCGCCTGCGTACGATCCCGCGCGCCCGACTTCGCCAGTACGGCGCTGACATGCGGCTTCACCGTCTCCGTTCCCACGACCGACCGGGCGGCGATCTCCGCGTTCGACAGCCCCCGGGCCATCAGCCGCAGCACCTCCGCCTCGCGCCCGGTCAGCGCGGCCCGCTCCACGGCCGCCCGCGCCGCCGCGTTCCCGCCGCCGTCCCCGTACTCGGCCGCCAGCCGCCGCACCGAGGCCGGGAACAGCAGCGACTCGCCCTCGGCGACCAGCCGCACGGCGTGCACGATCTCGGCGGGCCGCGCATGCTTCAGCAGAATCCCGTCGGCTCGCGCACGCAGCGCTCTCGACTCCGTAGTCGCTGACAGCGAGGACTTCGACCCGCTGTTCTCGGCGTTCTTCGGCGTCAGCTTCGGGCAGATCGCGGCGGTCGCCTCGGTACGACAGCCATGCCGTCCGAGGTCCACGGCGGCGCCCTGAGGGTCTCGCTGGCCGCCGTGCCCCAACGGGGGTGGTGGTTCGCGGCCAAGGCGGTGGCCTTCGGCGTACGTGTTCTGGCCGTCGGGCTACTCCCTGCCCGACAAGGCTTGACAGGTCGTTCTCCACCAGACGTCCGACGCCGCCCTCGGGCCCTGGAGCGGGCTGGCGGTCACCGTGGTGTGGACGGCTGCCGCGCTGCTCGCGGGGGCGTGGGGCGTGTGGCGACGGGACGCCTGACGGGCCGCCAACTGTCAGTGGGGCCGGGTTTACTGGGTCTCATGGACATCGCGCGGTACCTCGCCACCATCGACCTGCTGTGCGCCCGTGCCTTCCCCTCGGCGCACGGCAGGACGGACATCGGCGCGTCGGGACCCGGGTACTTCATAGCGGAGTTGGAGACCAGCCACGGCCTGCTGACGGGCGACGGCTCCCAGCGGGAGGAGACGGCGCGGGACTTCCACGCGTACCGGGAGGGGCTCGCCCAGCGGCTCAACGACCGCTGGGCCGAGCAGCCGCTCTGGGGTCAGTTGACCCTCAGAGTCCGAATGGGACGCGGGGAGAAGATACCCGAGCCCTGGGCCACGCTGAGCCTGCGTACGGACGCGCTGCATGTCTGGCAGGTGGACGGGACTGGGCGCTGGGTCGCCGTCGGTGTCGCCGACCGGGACGAGGCGGATGAGATACGGCTCCTCGCGGCGGTGGCGGAGACGGGTCCGCCGTGACGGCGTGGGGACTTGCTCGCCCCCGCCGCCCCTACCCGTCCCATCCCCAGGGGCTGCCGCCCCTTCAACCCCGCTTGGTGCCGCGCCCCAAACCCGGCTCGGGGTTGGGGGTGGGTGGTGTGGGTTGTGGGATGTCTGCGGGTTGTGTGTGGCTGGTCGCGCAGTTCCCCGCGCCCCTTACGGGGCGCAGCCGCCAGGGCCCTGGTGACCGCCTACTCTCCGGCAGTCACCCGCAACCGCCCGAACTCATCCGCCATCGTCGCCGCCGTCCAATGCGCGTTCAGCCCACTGGGATTGGGCAACACCCACACACGCGCGTCCTCGATCGTCCGAGCCTGGGGCCCCACCTGGGCCTTGCGGTCGTCGAAAGCCGCCCGGTAGGCGGTGACCCCGACCACGGCCAGCCACCGCGGACGCAGACGCGCGACCTTCAGGCTCAGCAACCGGCCACCCTCGCGGTACTCCTCCGGGGTCAGTTCGTCGGCACGCGCCGTCGCCCGGGCCACCACGTTGGTGATGCCGAGCCCGTAGGAGAGCAACTCCTCCTGCTCCGACGGCTTCATCAGCCGAGGTGTGAACCCGGACAGGTGGAGTACGGGCCAGAAGCGGTTGCCGGGGCGGGCGAAGTGGTGGCCGGTCGCGGCGGTCATCAGGCCCGGGTTGATGCCGCAGAACAGAACGCGGAGGCCGTCCGCGACGACATCCGGCACGAGCCGGTCGCGGGCGGCCTCCAACTCGGCGGGGGTGAACCGCGTCAGAGGATCGCCCCCGGCGCGTAGCCCGCCGCCTCCGGGTGCTGCTTGACGATCTCCTCGACGCGGCCGACGACGATGGCGACCTGGTCACCCGCCGCGCCCGTGAAGGACAGCTTGTCGGCCATCAGCTCGTCGAGCTGGGCGCGGTCCAGCGGGATGCGCTCGTCCGCGGCGAGCTTGCCGAGAAGCTCGTTGCGCTCGGCGCCCTGCTCGCGCATGGCCAGCGCGGAGGCGACGGCGTTCTCCTTGATGGCCTCGTGCGCGACCTCACGGCCGACACCGGCCCGCACCGCGCCCATCAGGACCTTGGTCGTGGCGAGGAACGGCAGGTAGCGGTCCAGCTCGCGCGCGACGACCGCCGGGAATGCCCCGAACTCGTCGAGCACGGTCAGGAACGTCTCCAGCAGCCCGTCCAGCGCGAAGAACGCGTCGGGCAGTGCGACCCGGCGCACCACCGAGCAGGACACGTCGCCCTCGTTCCACTGGTCGCCCGCGAGTTCACCGGTCATCGAGGCGTAGCCGCGCAGGATCACCATCAGGCCGTTGACGCGCTCGCAGGAGCGCGTGTTCATCTTGTGCGGCATGGCGGACGAGCCGACCTGGCCCGGCTTGAAGCCCTCGGTCACCAGCTCGTGCCCGGCCATCAGCCGGATCGTCTTCGCCAGCGACGACGGGGCGGCGGCCAGCTGCACCAGCGCGGTCACGACCTCGTAGTCCAGCGACCGCGGATAGACCTGGCCGACCGACGTGAACGCCTGCGAGAAGCCCAGGTGCCGGGCGATCCGCTGCTCCAGCTCCGCGAGCTTCGCGGCATCCCCGCCCAGCAGGTCGAGCATGTCCTGCGCCGTGCCCACCGGGCCCTTGATGCCGCGCAGCGGGTAGCGGCCGAGCAGCTCCTCGACCCGCCCGTACGCCACGAGCAGCTCGTCGGCGGCGGTCGCGAAGCGCTTGCCCAGGGTGGTGGCCTGCGCGGCCACGTTGTGCGAACGGCCGGCCATGACCAGCTCGCCGTACTCACCGGCCAGCTTGCCGAGCCGAGCCAGCACGGCCACCGTACGGTCGCGCATCAGCTCCAGCGAGAGCCGGACCTGCAACTGCTCCACGTTCTCGGTCAGGTCGCGGGAGGTCATGCCCTTGTGCACGTGCTCATGCCCGGCGAGGTCGTTGAACTCCTCGATCCGCGCCTTCACGTCGTGCCGCGTGACCTTCTCGCGCTCGGCGATCGAGGCCAGGTCCACGGTGCCGAGGACGCGCTCGTAATCGGCGATCGCCGCGTCCGGCACCTCGATCCCCAGGTCCTTCTGGGCCCGCAGCACGGCCAGCCAGAGCTGCCGCTCCAGTCTCACCTTCTGCTCGGGCGACCAGAGCGTGGCGAGCTCGGCGGAGGCGTAGCGTCCGGCGAGGACGTTCGGGATACGGGGCTTGGCTGGCGCAGAAGTCACGTGTCGGGATTCTACCGGCGATTCGTGCAGGTGAACGCGGCGGGCCTCTTCGGAGGAACGTACGAGAGCCCGGTCACAGTCGACGGCGCCCTCAATCCTTGTCGGCCAGCTCCGCCAGGATGTCCCCGTGGCACAGTTCCGGCGCGCACCAGCAGGACAAGGTCTTGCCGCGCAGCTCCGGGACCAGGGCCGGCACGTCGGGGCGGGTCATCAGGTAGTCGCGGCACTTGGCCATCACCTCGGCCCGCGTCCCGTCGCGCTTCTTGTCGGGGTGTCGTCGTACTGGAACGGGTTTTGAAGTTCTCTCCCGGATGAATCCTGGAGACTCTCCCCTGGATCGCTCCGGGAAGTTTGACAGGTCATGCCTGTCCGACGACGACCCTTCCGGCCGCCGGAGCAAGTACGGGACTCGCTCAGGTTGTTGGGGGACTTGGTTGTCGCCCCCAACGATGTACTGAGCGTGCCAGATGCATTACGGAGTGATGTGTCGTCCCTCGTACGGCAGCAACTCGGGCCGCTTGGCGGGCAAGCCGTCCCCGGAGGAGCGGCCGGTGAGGCGGCGGCCGATCCATGGAATCAGGTACTGGCGGGCGAAGCGCACATGCTCCACCTGGCGCGCTGCCCACGCGGGCGGCGCCGTCGCGGGCAGCGGCGTGCGCCACTCGGTGTCCTCGGCCGGGTAGCCGAGCGTCTGCCAGACCGCCTCCGCGACCCGGCGGTGCCCCTCAGGGGTGAGGTGCAGTCGGTCCACGTCCCACATGCGCGGGTCGGCCAGCGAAGGAGCACCGTACAGGTCGACGACGGTCGCATCGTGCCGTGCCGCCAGCTCCTCGACACAGACGAACAGCTCCTCCATGCGGGGCCGGAACCGCTTCAGGGCAGGGCCCTGACGTCCGGGACTGCGCATCAGGACCAGCTGCTTGCACGACGGGGCGAGGCGTTCCACGGCCTCCTCCAGGAGCCCGCGTACGTGCCCCATGTCGCACTTGGGCCGCAGGGCGTCATTCAGGCCGCCGACCAGGGTGATCACGTCCGCGCGCATGGCGGCGGCGACGTCGACCTGCTCGTCGACGATCTGCCCGATGAGCTTGCCGCGCACCGCGAGGTTGGCGTACCGGAAGCCGGGCGTCCGCGTGGCCATCCGGCCCGCGAGGAGATCCGCCCAGCCCCGGTAGGAACCGTCCGGCAGCAGATCCGACATGCCCTCGGTGAAGGAGTCGCCGACCGCGACAAGGCTGGTGTAGGTGGGGTTCGTCTCCATGGCGACAGAGATGCTAACCCGTGCACATACCCGGCGGTCGGTCGCCTCCTCGCTTCGGAGCCGCTAAGCGGTCGGCAGTTCGAACAGCTCCCGCAGGACGTCCTCCATGGTCACCAGCCCCGCGAGCCGCCCGTCCGCGCCGAGTACCGCCGCCAGATGCGTACGACTGCGCCGCATCGCGGTGAGTACGTCGTCCAGCGGCGTGCTCTCCCGGATGCGGGCGATCGGCCGCATGTCCCGTACCGGGAACGGAACGTCGCGCGGCGCCGCGTCCAGGGCGTCCTTCACGTGCAGATAGCCCACGATCCGGCGCCCCTCGTCCACGACGGGGAAGCGGGAGAACCCGGACTCGGCCGACAAGTGTTCCAGTTCCTCCGGAGTGACCCCCACGCGCGCGTAGAGGATGCGTTCCAGCGGGAGCACGACGTCGCGCACGGGGCGGCGGCCCAGCTCCAGGGCGTCGTGCAGTCGCTCCTGGGCACGGTCGTCGATGAGGCCGGCCTCGCTGGAGTCCTGGACCAGGCGGGCGAGTTCGGTGTCCGAGAACGTCGCGGTGACCTCGTTCTTCGTCGCGATCCGCATCAGCTTGAGCAGCCCGTTCGCGAAGGCGTTGATCGCGAAGATGACCGGACGCAGTCCCCGGGACAGCGCCACCAGCGGCGGGCCGAGCAGCAGCGCGCTGCGTACCGGCTCGGCGAGCGCGATGTTCTTCGGCACCATCTCGCCGAGCAGCATGTGCAGATAGGTTGCCAGGGCCAGCGCGATCACGAACGACACCGCGTGGCCCGCGCCCGTCGGCATGCCGATCGCGTGGAACACCGGCTCCAGCAGATGCTCGATCGCGGGTTCGGCGACCACGCCGAGGACCAGGGTGCACAGCGTGATGCCGAGCTGCGCGGCCGCCATCAGCGCCGACACATGCTCCAGACCCCACAGCACGCTCTTCGCCCGCCGGTCCCCCTCGTCGGCGTGCGGCTCGATCTGGCTGCGGCGTACGGAGATCAGAGCGAACTCGGCGCCCACGAAGAAGGCGTTGAGGACCAGTGTCGCGAAACCGATCAGCAGTTGGACGGTGGTCATCGCTCCTCCTCCCTCTTCTCCTTCTCGGTCGCTCCGTCCCCGGCGCGCGGCGCGTGCATCAGCACGCGCGCGGCCCGGCGCCCGGAGGCGTCCATCACGTCGAGCCGCCAGCCGACGACCTCGACGGTGTCACCGACGGCCGGAATCCGGCCCAACTCGGCGGCCACGAGCCCCGCGAGCGTCTCGTACGGCCCGTCCGGCACCCTGAGACCCACGCGTGCGAGCTGGTCGGCGCGGGCCGAGCCGTCGGCCGAGTACAGCGCGCGGTCGTCCTCGTCCGTGCCGAGGGGGGCCAGGTCGGGGGTCTCCAGCGGGTCGTGCTCGTCGCGCACCTCGCCGACGACCTCCTCGACGATGTCCTCCAGCGTGACGACGCCCGCGGTGCCGCCGTACTCGTCGATGACGACGGCCATCGTGCGCTTGCCCGAGAGCCGGTCCAGGACCCGGTCGACGGTCAGTGACTCGGGGACGAGCAGTGGTTCGCGCAGCAGCTCGGCGACGGCGGTGCGGGGGCGGCGCTCGGCGGGCACGGTGAGGATGTCCTTGATGTGTGCGGTGCCGATCACCGAGTCCAGGCTGCCGCGGTAGACGGGGAAGCGGGACAGGCCGGTCGCCCGGGTCGCGTTCGCCACGTCCTCGCAGGTCGCCCGGGAGTCGAGGGCGATGACCTGGACGCGCGGGGTCATCACGTTCTCCGCGGTCAGGTCGGCCAGGTTCAGCGTGCGCACGAACAGCTCCGCGGTGTCGGCCTCCAGGGCGCCCGTCTTGGCGGAGTGGCGGGCCAGGGCGGCCAGTTCCTGGGGCCCGCGCGCGGAGGCCAGCTCCTCGGCGGGCTCGACGCCGAAGCGCCGTACGAGACGGTTGGCCGTGTTGTTGAGGTGGGCGATGAAGGGACGGAAGGCGGCGCTGAACCAGCGCTGTGGATTCGCCACCTTCTTCGCCACGGCGAGCGGCATGGAGATCGCCCAGTTCTTGGGCACCAGCTCGCCGACGACCATCAGGAAGACCGTGGATAGACCCGTGCCGATGACCAGCGCGATCGAACCCGACGCGGAGGGCGGCACACCCACCGACTCCAGCGGGCCCGAGATCAGGCTGCCGATGGCCGGCTCGGCGAGCATGCCGACGACCAGGTTGGTGACGGTGATGCCGAGCTGTGCGCCGGAGAGCTGGAACGTCAGATTCCGTACGGCCTTGAGGGCGCCCGCGGCACCCCGCTCGCCGCGTTCCACGGCCCGTTCCAGCTCGCTGCGCTCGACGGTGGTCAGCGAGAACTCGGCCGCGACGAAGGCACCGCAGGCCAGCGAGAGCAGCACCGCCACCAGAAGGAGGAGCACCTCGGTCATCGGTTCACCTCCGTCCCATGGTCGGCCAGGGGCGGATGGACCGCGCGATGTCTGAGGCCGTCGGGACGGCGGGACCGGCTACTGGGAGGCTCGCCCATGGGCGGACGCTCACACCTTTCAAAGAGGGGGATGGTCCATCCATGTTAAAGGGTCGGCAAAGTAGCCTGGGTCCTGCCGGTGCTTACAGCGGCTTGACCCAGCGCCGCCAATGGTCCTCGCGGTGGTAACCGGCCGCGGCCCACGCGTGCTGTGCCCGTTCGTTGACTTCCAGGACCATGGCGTCGACCCGTCGCCCGCCCAGGGCGATGAATCGTTGTTCCACCGCTTCCAGCAGGGCGGTGGCGATGCCTTGCCGGCGATGGCCGGGGTGTACGGCCAGCCGGTAGGCGGAGCATCGCCATCCGTCGAAGCCGGCTATCACGGTCCCCAGAAGGAGGCCGTCGCGCTCGGCGAGGAGCAGGGCTTCGGGGTCTCTGGTGATCAGGCGGGCCACTCCGTCGTGGTCGTCGCTGATGCTCGTTCCTTCCGCGGCGTCGCGCCAGAACCGCAGCACGGTGTCGATGTCCGAAAGGGTGGCGCAGCGGATGTGGAGATCACTCATGGGGCGAGCCAATCAGAGCGCCGGCCTGCCTGACGAACGGTTTCCGCGCCGAGGAATCGAACTGGGAGCCGGTCGGCCGCTCCAGGGCCACCGGCGTCCGCGCGGTGCCCGGACCCGGCCCGGTTCGCCGTACCGCTCGGAGCGGTGCATATGGGTGCTGCCATCATGAACACACGTACGTATGGAAACCACAGGGGGTGCTGATGACGGAGGTGAGCGACAGAGCCGCCGGGGCGGGGATGTCGTTGGGTCAGGCGCTGGGGCGTCTGAAGGGGGCGCAGAAACGGGCCGCCGGGGTGTCGCTGTACTCCAGGTTCGTCAACCGGCCCACGGGCCGGTTCCTCGCCGCGGGCTCGTACGTCGTCGGGCTGACTCCCAATCAGGTGACGCTGATCAGCGCCGCGTTCAGCTTCGGCGGCGTGGCGGTGCTCGGGTTCGCAGAGCCGTCATGGTGGACGGGCGTGCTGGTGTGGCTGGCGCTGGCCGTCGGGTTCGCCTTCGATTCCGCGGACGGGCAGCTGGCGCGGCTGCGGGGCGGCGGAAGCCCGGCGGGGGAGTGGCTGGACCACGTGGTGGACTGCGCGAAGATCACGGCCCTGCACACGGCCGTACTGATCACCTTCTACCGTCACCCGGGGCACTTCGGCACCGGCGCCGACGCATGGCTGGTGCTCCCCCTGGTGTTCCTCTTCGCCGCGATCGTCACGTTCTTCGGTGGTCTGCTCACCGAGCAGCTGAAGCCGAAGCCCGCCCCGGGCAGTGCCCCCGTACCGCCGTCGACCGTGCGCGCGGTGGCGCTTCTCCCGGTCGACCACGGGGTCTTCTGCCTGGTGTTCCTGCTGCTGGGCGGGGGACGGCTGTTCCTGTGGGGGTACGCGCTGCTGGGCGCCGCGGCGGTGCTCTATCTGCCGCTGTTCCTGGCCAAGTGGTTCCGGGAGCTCAGCCGCCCGGCTGCAGCCGGTGCGGGTGGCTAGCCGTCTCCGGGGCACCGGCGTGATCCGCCGGGTGCCCCGCCCGCTGCGTCAGGGCGTCGAGCGCCCGGCGCAGCTGTGTGCTGGAGGTGTGCACGGTGTACGGGAAGTAGACGATGTCGACGCCCACCGCGGCGAAGTCGCGCTCCAGCTTGTCCCCCTTGGGGGTGCCGCGCCAGTCGTCCCCCTTGAACAGGACGTCGAAGCGGACCTGCTGCCAGGTGTCCAGTTTGTCGGGAACGGTCTCGACGAAGGCCGCGTCCACGTACTTGATGTTGCGGACGATCTCCAGGCGCTCGATGAGCGGGATCATCGGGCGGCGGCCCTTGGCGAGTTCGGCCATCTCGTCCGACACCACGCCCGCCACCAGGTAGTCGCAGCGCTCCCGGGCGTGGCGCAGGATGTTCAAGTGCCCTATGTGAAAGAGGTCGTAGGCGCCCGGGGCATATCCCACCCGGTACGTCTTGCGTTCTGCCACGACGGATTCCCCCCTGATGCGGTCCCTCCCCATGTGTCCCGGTCGACACTACCGTGACCGTGCATGTGAGTGATGGACAGGTGAACGATTAGGGTGCACGGGCAATCGTTTCGTCACCAGGGGGGCACACGATGGGCGAATCAGGACCGGCCGGGCAGACCGGCACCGGACGGCACAGACGCCTGCTGCTCGTGTCGACCAACTACGCGCCCGAGCACACCGGGATAGGGCCGTACGCCGCCCAGATCGCCGAGCACTGGGCGGCGCGGGGCCATGAGACCCATGTGCTGGCCGGCATGCCGCACTACCCCTCGTGGTCGGTGGACCCGGCGTACCGGGGAAAGTGGCGGCACACCGAGGTCCGCGAGGGCGTGACCGTGCACCGCAGGCGGCACACCGTCCCGCGTCGGCAGACCGCGGTGCGACGCGCGCTGTTCGAGGGCTCGTTGCTGGCGCACAAGCTCGCCGCCCCGCCGCGGATGCCGCGGCCGGACGCGGTGGTCGCCCAACTGCCGAGCCTGGCGGGCGGCGTGGCCGGGGCATGGCTCGCGGCCCGCTGGCGGGTGCCGTACATACCCGTCGTCCAGGACCTGATGGGAGCGGCGGCCGCGCAGAGCGGCATCGAGGGCGGGGACCGGGCGTCGGCCGCGGCGGCACGCGTCGAGGCGTACGTGCTGCGGCGGGCCAGCCTCGTCGGCGTGATACACGACACGTTCACTCCCAAGGTCACCGCCCTCGGTGTGCCCCCCGAGAAGATCCGCACCCTGCCGAACTGGTCCCATGTGGCCGCCCCCTCACGGCCGCGGGAGGAGACCCGGCGGCGACTCGGCTGGGCTCCTACGGACACCGTCGTCCTGCACTCCGGGAACATGGGGCTCAAGCAGGGCCTGGAGGTGCTGGTGGAGACCGCGCGCCTCGACCCCGGGGTCCGCGTGGTGCTCATGGGGGACGGCAACCAGCGCCGGACCCTGCAGCGGCTCGGGGACGGCGTCGCCAACCTGGAGTTCCTGCCACCGGCCCCCGAGGACGACTTCCCCGACGTGCTGGCAGCCGCCGATGTGCTGGCCGTGACCCAGCGGGCCTCGGTGCTCGACATGAGCGTGCCGTCCAAGCTGACCTCGTATTTCGCCGCCGGACGGCCGGTCGTCGCGTCCGTGGCGGACGGCGGTGGCACCGCCCTGGAGGTACGGCGCTCCGAGGCCGGTGTCCTGGTGCCGCCGGAGGACCCGGCCGCCCTGCTGACAGCGGTACGGGCGCTGGCCGGCGACCCGGAGACGACCGAGCGGCTGGGAGCCGCGGGGCCACGCCATGTGGCCGCCCATCTGAGCCGGGCAGCGGGACTGGCCCGCTATGACGCGCTCCTTGACGAAGTACTGTCAGGGACGCGCGAGGCGATGAGGGGGGTCGGTACATGACACAGGGACAGGGTGGTATGACGGACACGGCGCCGGTGACCGGGGTGGAGGACGAACCGGACCTGCTGCGGGACCAGTTCCGGCAACTGTTGCGGTATCCCCGGCTGATAGCCGGCGGTGTGCTGTTCGGTCTCCTGGGCGGGGCCTGGCTCGGCTACAGCACGTCCGACACGTACGTGGCCACCAGCGACGTGGTGGTGCGCGCCGCGACCCAGGACCCGTTCAATCCGACCGTCGCGGCCGACAAGACCCTCGACATGAACACGGAGCGGCAGGCCGCCACCAGCAGACGCGTGGGCGAAGGCGCCGTGGACGCGCTCGGCTTCCCGGGAGACGCGGACACACTGCTGGAGGGTCTCCAGGTCACCAACCCGCCGCAGTCGCAGGTGCTGAGCTTCAGCTACACCTCCACCGACCCGCAGGTGTCGGCACAACGCGCCAACGCCCTCGTCCAGGCGTATCTCGACGACCGCGAACAGGACACCGAGCGCACCCGGGACACCATGATCAAGGGGCTGCAGCAGCAGCTCAACCCGGTCTCCAAGCAGCACGACGAGCTCGCGTCGAGTCTGGAGAACGGCGGCGGCACCGAGGCCGACTACACCGTCAAGGCCAACCTGCTCAACCGCATCACCGAACTCGGCAACCAGATCAACAAGCTGAAGTCGCTCGACATGACACCCGGCAAGGTGATCAAGGACGCGACGGTTCCCGCCTCCTCCGACGGCCCCGGGTGGGCACTGTCGCTGGGGCTCGGCGGCGCCGTCGGTATCGCGCTCGGCCTGCTCATCGCGTGGGTACGGCTGGTGTTCGACCCGGCGGCGCGTTCGGAGGGGGACGTGGCACGCGCGCTGCGCGCCCCCGTCCTCGGCTCGCTGCCGCGCACCCGGGACGTCGATCCGCTGCTGACCGAGGACCGGCAGGACTCCCCGCTGGCCGAGGAGTACCGGTCGATCGCCTACCGGCTCGCCTACGACCAGCGCTTCGCCGACCGGCGACGGCTCCTGGTGGCCGCGCCGCGCGGCTCCAGCCGTACCGCGGCCGCCGTGGCCGTCAATCTGGCCGCGTCGTTCGCCGAGACCGGCAAACGCGTGCTGATCGTCGAGGCCGAGCTGCGCCGGCCGTCCCTGGAGGGGCAGTTGCAGGCCCGCGAGATCGGCCGTCCGTCCTGGGGACACAGCGCGGAGTCCGACGACTGGCCGGGGCCGCGCAGGCTGACCGTGGACGCGGGCGAGTCGGGAAGCTTCGACCTGGTGCCGGGCGCCCGGGTCCGCAATGTGGCGCGTGCGCTGACCTCGCCGGAGATGTCCCGGCTGGTGGAGGAGGCGGACGACCCGCAGGTGACCGTGATCGTGCTGACCCCGCCGGTGTTCGCCTACGCCGACGCGCTGGCGCTGGTCGACCGGGTCGACGGCGTGCTGGTGGTGTGCGACCCGCGCGGGGTGCACCGCTCCCAGCTGGCCCGGCTGCGGGATCTCATCACCGGCGCCGGAGGCACCGTGCTGGGCACGGTCATGCACCGCGGGCAGCGGGGCAAGGCCGAGCAGGGGCAGAAGAACAAGCGGGGGAAGCGGCGCGGCTCCGCCGAGGACTCCGCCCGCCCGCCGGTGGCCGCGAACGAGGCCATGGAACCGTCCCGGCCCGCCGCGAACCGCCGACACGACGACCGGGCCCCCGGCACCGAGGAAGCCGATCTCGGCGACGGCTCGACCACGATCGCGCTGCGGGCCGTCGTACCGCCCGATCGCTCGTGAGCGCAGGATCCGGCGCACTGCGCGGGCGTACGTCGGTGATCGCGTCGGTGCTCGACCAGGGCGCAGCCGGGCTGACCAACATCCTGGTGCTCGTCCTGGCCGCACGGCTGTCGACGGCAACCGGGTTCGCGCAGTTCTCCATGGTGTACCTGGTGTTCACCGTGGTCCTCGGCCTGTTCATGGCCTATGTGGGGCAGGCGCTCGTCCTGGTGAGGGGCGATGCCGACCAGGTCGCGGCGGCCTGTCGCTCGGCGCTGGCGTTCACCGCGGTGGCGGCGTTCGCCCTCGCGGCGGTACTCGCCGCCGCCGGCGGGGCGGCTCCCCCTTCCGGGCGGGCGCTCGCCGCGCTCGGCGCGGTCCTGCCGGTCGTGCTGCTCCAGGACGCCGCCCGGTACTGCTTCTCGGTGCTCGGCCGCCCCCATCACGCGCTGGCGGCGGACGGACTGCGACTCACGTCCACCGTGACGACGCTGGCCCTCCAGCCCGACGGGGCATCCCCGGCCCGGCTCGTGCTGGTGTGGGGGCTCGCCGCCCTCCCGAGTCTCGCGGTGGCCGCCCTGCTGCTGCGGCGCACGCTGGCCGGGGCCGGCACGGATCTGCGTCAGTACGTCGTCCGCGGCCATCTGGGACAGCGCTTCGCCGTCGAGTTCGCCGTCGGCAACGGTTCCAGCCAGCTCGCGGTGCTGGGGCTGGGGGCGCTGGGCAGCCCGCTGGCGGTGGGGGCGCTACGCGGTGCCTCCGCGCTCTTCGGGCCGCTGAACGTGTTCTTCGGCGCCGCCCAGGCGTTCGGCCCGCCCCTGCTGAACCGGCTCGGCGGGGGGCGAGCCGTGGTCCGGGCCACCGCCCTGCTGGGCTGTGCCCTGGCCGCCGTCGGCGCGGCGTGGGGTGCGGTGTGGTGGCTGCTCCCGGACGACTGGGGGCGCCAGGTCCTCGGCGACACCTGGCCCGCGGTCGCGGAACTGCTGTCGGCGTCCGGCACGCAGTACACGCTGATGGGCTTCGGAGTGAGCGCCCTGCTCACCCTCCGGGTGCTCAGCCCCCGCGAGACCCTCCCCGTCCAGGTCGTCTTCTCGCTGCTGTCCGTCGGTCTGATGTACGCGGGCTTCGCCTGGGCCGGAGCGTTGGGCGCGGCCTGGGGCCTGGCCTCCGGCTCCGCCGTGAAGGCACTGGCCGCGTGGTTGCGCGTACTGCGGGTGCGCCGACGGGGGGAGACGTCCGGCCCGGACGGCGGCCCCTTCTCCCCGCCACCCGGCCCGACCGCCGAGCCGGCGAGCCGCTGAGCCGCGCGGGAGCGTTCTGAGCCGCCTGGTCCCGCCGAGGCCTCCAATCCCGCGCAGCCCAGCCGGGGCTTCCGGGACCGCCAGGCAGTACCTGGCGAGCCGCTTCACGCCCGGGGACCTCTCGGACCACTACCGTGCGCTGGACACCGGGGTGCTCACCGGCGGTCGTCCTCGGTTCCTGTGCTGGCTCACGCCGCCTGGGCCCGCTCCGTGCGGTTTCTGGCTGTCTGGGCCGCCTCCGATCCTCGCGGGGCTGTGCTGAGTCGCCTGGGGCCGTCTGCGGATCTTGCCGGGGCCGCCCTGCGGTGGTGTGGCGGCGTTCCAGAAACAGTGGCGGTGGTCCTCGGCCTCTTGCGCTGTTTGGAGCCGCTTGGGCTCGGCCCCGCGCCGTTTGTGTCTCTTCTGGGCCGTCCCCGCTCCCTCCAGGGGCTCCTTAGCCGTTCCGGGGGATCGGGGCCGGCCTGCGACGGCGTGGCCGTCCTCGGCCTCCCACGCCGCAGTCCGGCCGTGTCCTGTGCCCGCCCCGCGCCGTTCCGCGCGCCTGGTCGCCTGGTCGCCTGGTCGCCTGGTCGCCTGGTCGCCTGGTCGCCTGGTCGCCTGGTCGCCTGGCCTGCTCCCTGCCGCCCTGATGGGCCGCGCCGCGGTGATGGACCGTGCCGAGCCCTCAGCCGAGCCTCGCCCCCCAGTCCCGTCGGTACGTGGCGATGAGGGCGAGGCACATCGCGGCGATGGCGACGCGGCCCGTGGCCTGGAGGAGTGGGCCGCGGATGAGGATGAAGGAGTAGCCCGCGATGAGTGGGGCGGTGATCAGGAGGAGGCTGCCGGGAGGGGAGCGGCGGACGGCACGGCGGGCGAGCCGGCGGTCGACACGGGCGGCGCCGTAGCCGATGGCGGCCAGTCCGCCGGTCATGCCGACCGGCCCGAAGTCGAGCCACAGTTCCGCCCAGACCGGCGAGGACAGGTTCGTGTTGACCGTGCCCATCCACTCACCCACCAGCACACCCGTGTCGGTCGGCTTGTCCTCCCAGACCGAGCGCGGGACGGCGAACAGCAGCGAGCCCGCCAGCTGGTATCCGTAGGAGTGTCCGTGTCCGGACTCCGCATAGGTGATCGTGTTGGCGAACATCCCGACCTGGTCGTAGTCCTTGAGCGCGAGTGGCTCCAGGAACGACGTCGTCTCGACCCGCCGGGTGTTCTGGTCGTCGTACCGGAACCGGTCGGCGAACGGGAAGACCAGCAGCGCGACCACCACGCCGAGGGTCAGTGACATCCGGTACATCGCGGCGCTGACCGGAAACACCGTGAACAGCAGCGCGAACATCACCGTGAGGAACCAGTAGCGCGGGTTGGAGATCGGGTTGTTGACGATGACGTTGAGGACGACCAGCGCGCCGAACGTCGCGACCACCGACCAGGTCCTGCGGGCCCGCCGGGACGTGACGAGCCAGCGGGCGTAGACGAGCAGGGCGATCAGCGGCGGCACGGTGCCGAAGCCCCGCAGCAGGGCCTGCCCCGCCTGGGAACCGTCGCCGGAGAGCCCCGACTCCTCGACGCTCGCGATGATCTCCTGGCGGCTGCTGAAGAAGACGCCGAGGCCACCGAGCTTGACGATGAGGAGGGCGCCGCAGGCGAACGCGGCCAGCGTCAGCAGGAACAGGCGCCTGCGGTGGATCAGCAGGGGCCGGGCGTCCGCCGCCGTGGCATCCCTGCCTGCCTGTCCGCCCTGTCCGCCCTGTCCGCCCTGCCCGCGCGCCCGGCGGCGCCACGGCGGGCGGTACCGGGCGAGCAGCGCTCCCACGTCGAAGGCGAAGCAGCCGAGCAGCACCAGGGCGACGGCCTGGACGAGATCCTCGCGGGGCCCGACGACCGGGGTGGGCACACGTCCGAGGACCGCCTGGGCTAGGGGGGCCACCCCCATCGCCATGTAGCAGAACATCCAGAAGGACGCCTGAAGCAGCTTGCGTCGGGTGGCGAGGACCATGGCCGACAGCCGGACGCCGCAGTACACGGTGAGGACGAGCTGCAGCCAGAAAGCCGCGTCCCGGGGGCCCTGACCGGACTGGGACACCACTACCAGCGGCAGGAAGCACGCCAGTCCCAGCACCAGGGGCACCGCCAGTGCCCGGGAGAGCAGCGTGCGGGGAGCGAACACGGGCGGCAGCGGAACGGCGCTGTGCGTGGTGCCCGCCGCGGAACCGTGCGTTTTCGGTGCCGTGATGTCGGCCCCCACTCCGTACCCCCATTCGCCCCGGTTGCCCGACGGTCTCCGGTCGGCGCCCGGTCCCGCGCAGTCTAACGAGCCCGGCGCCCGGCGCTGCGCGGGTCCTGTGCGGAGGCATGCGCCGACAGCGTGGAGGGGGGTGGTATGTGTCGGCAGCGTGAGAGCCTGTGTCATATCCCCGGATCAGCGCACGTCGTCTGGTGTGTGCGATCGCAAGGCGCCGGAGCGCCCTCATGGCGGAGCCACGTGGGCGTTTCGGCAACGCGGCGAGCGTGCGTGCCAGGCGGCGTGCGCCCGGCCGGGGATATGACACAGGCTCTGAGAGGGGGCATGTGGTGACAGCGTGACAGGCGTTAGCCTGGGCCCCGTCGCGCGGCCGCATCGCGCGTCTCGACCGGTGGAAACGCCGCGGGCACAGGGGGGAGTCCGGCGTCATGCGCGATCTCTCGGCATTCACGCTGACCGGGTACGACAAGGGGCGCGGCACGCTGACCCAGGCGCTGTGGTTCGCCGTGCAGAACCTGGTGTTCGGCGCATGGTGGTGTCCGGCCCGGCTGCGGGTCGCGCTGCTGCGCGCGTTCGGTGCCACCATCGGCGAGAACGTGCTGATCCGGCACCGGGTCCGGGTGCTGTGGCCGTGGAAGCTGACGGTGGGCGACAACTCCTGGATAGGAGAGGGCGCCTGGCTGCTCAACCTGGAGCCGATCACCATCGGCGCCCATGTGTGCGTCTCGCAGGAGGCGATGCTGTGCGCCGGCAGCCACGACCACCGTGCGGCCGACTTCCGCTACCGCAACGCCCCCATCACGGTGGAGGACGGCGCGTGGATCGCCGCCCGTGCCACGGTGCTCGCCGGGACCCGCGTGGGGCGTCACGCCGTCGTCGGCGCCGGTTCGGTCCTCCACCGCGACCTGTCCGAACTGACCCTGCACACCGCCGACGGCGAGCGCCGCCCGGTGAAGGAGCCGATGTGAGCACGCCAGGCCTGCGGGTGCTGCACGCCGTCACCCTGCACTCCCCGACCGGAGCCTTCGGCGGCCCGGTCCGGGTCGCACTCAACCTCTCGCACGCGCTGCGGGAGCGCGGCCACGCACCCCGGCTGCTGGCCCTGGCCGACGGGTTCGGCTCTCCGCCGCCCACGGACGTGGAAGGGATTCCCGCCCGGCTGTTCCCCGCCCGGCGGCTGCTGCCGCTCGGCTTCAGCGGCATCACGTCACCCGCGCTGCTGGCAGGGGCCGGCCGGCTGGTGCGCACCGCGGACGTGGTCCACGTCCACCTCGCCCGCGACCTGGTGACCCTGCCCGTCGCCCTGGCCGCGCTGCGGGCCGGTGTCCCGCTGGTGCTGCAGACCCACGGCATGGTCGACCCCAGCGACAGGCTCCTGGCCAAGGTGCTCGACGCGCTGGCCGTGCGACGGCTGCTGCGCGGCGCCTCGGCGGTGCTGCACCTGACCGCGCACGAACGCCGCGGCCTCGACGCCGTGCTGGGGGTTCCGCTGGACAACGCCGTGCGGCTGGTGAACGGTGTGCCGCGGCAGGGGGAGCGCCCGGTGCCCGCGGGACCGCCGAGGATCCTGTACGCGGCCCGCCTGCAGGCGCGCAAGCGGCCCCGCGACTTCGTGGCGGCCGCCCCGGAGATCCTCCGGCACCACGCCGACGCCCACTTCGTCGTCGCGGGCCCCGACGAGGGCGAACTCCCCGCCGTACGGGAACTGATCGACAGCCTTGGGCTGCGGGACCGCTTCAGCTGCGTCGGGCCGCTGAGCCCGGCGGAGGTGCTGGACGAACTGCGCCGCGCGCACGTCTATGTCCTGCCGTCGGTGGACGAGCCCTTCCCCATGTCAGTGCTGGAGTCGCTGTCCGTCGGCACACCGGCCGTGGTGACCATGTCGAACGGGCTCGCCGGCGCCGTCCGGGAGGCGGGCGCGGGACGGGTCGTGGAGGACGCGGCAGGGCTCGCGCCCGCGGTTCTCGACCTGCTGGAGCCGGGTGCTGCCAAGAAGGCGTCGGCGGCCGCCCGTGCGCTGGCCGCCGACGCCTTCTCGATGGACGCCGTGGTGGAGGAGTTGCTGGCCGTCTATGGCCGGGCCGTGGCTCAGGCCCGTACCCAGGCGTAGCAACCGGACGAGACGAACTCCGCCGCGCCGGACGGGATAGCCAGGGCGTGCGGGGCGTCGTCGCCGCCCGGCCCGGGCCCCGAAGCCAGCTCCCTGCCCTTGGCGTCGGTGACCGTCCAGAGGCAGTCGGGGCCCGCCGAAACGGTTCGGTAGCGGCCGGGCTCCGGGTCGGCGTGCGTGCCGTCCGGGTAACCGCCCTCGGCCGCGTCCAGTACCGGCTGCTGCTTCGGGCAGAGGTGGGTGATGGCATCGGCGGCGTCCCGGATCTCACCGGAGACGATGGCGCCCACGGCCGCGTCCTTGTCGCGCTTGGCGGTGCGCTCGATCCGCTGGCACGACTCGTGGCCGACCTCCAGTACGGCGGCGGGCTCGACCGATTCGGGCACCCGCCCGCTCAGGTACTCCTTCTCCTTCTTGGTGAACGAGCCGGTGGCGGGCTTCAGCTCCGAGTCGGGACGCACGGGCGCGGAGGAGGAGGTGGACTCCGAGGGCGCCGGACTGCTGTCCGTCCCCGAGTCCTGCTCCTCGGCGAGACGATCGGCTGCCGAGAGCGTCGAGGTGGAGGCCGAGGCGGACGGGGCGGACGGGGCGTTCGCGCCCGTGTCGTCGTCGGACGACGAACAGCCGGCCACGGTCAGCACCGCCGCCAGCAGCAGGGACGCCGCGGCCGGGCGCCGGAGGTGGTTACGCATGGGTTGCTCCTGCTCCGGTGATCCCGCGGTGGGGCGGCGCCGGGGCGCCCCCCCCCCCCCGGGCCCCCAGTGGGACCCCGGGCCCCCCCACCCCCGCGCCCAACGGTGGATGACCGGCGGCGGGTGCTCGGGGGCCCCCCCCCAAAGGG
>NZ_JBSFUU010000005.1:42634-225606 GCF_053591955.1 Streptomyces sp. NPDC002845
CGTTTGGGGGTTTTGTTTTTTGTTGGTTTGGCGTGGGGGGGTGTTTGGGGGGGGGGGGGGGGGCCCCCCCCCCCCCCCCCACCGCGGGGCACCATGTAGAACCGCTGCCGCGCCTACGCCGGCGAGAACGTGAGGATCAGCTGCGGCGTGTCCTCGGAGGCCGACGCCTCACTCGACCACAGCCACAGCGAGTCCGTGCCGTCGGCCGTCAGGGCCAGGCTGTACTCGCCGTCCAGGACCGAGGCGATCGCGGCCTCGTCCAACTGCACCGTGGCCTTGGTGTTGATGGTGGTCGGCGGGGTGAGCGTGCCCAGCGACTCCGAGCCGAGGGACGGCTTCGTCGCGTACGTCACGCCGCTCTCCGTCCACGCACCCGTGACCGGCCGGATCTGCACCGGGTCGGTGGATCCCGCGTACGACGCCGAGTTGGTCTTCACCTCCAGCGCCGCTGCGGTCAGTTCGGTACCGGCGGGCGCGGCGGGCAGCTGGAAGCGCAGGTACGTCTCGTACGCCGAGGTGCCGCGCACCGCGAGCGAGGTGCTGGTCCCGTAGTTCGTGCCCGTCGCGCCCGCGTTGACGTACGTGTCCTCGTCCGCCTGCACCGTGGTGACGGTGTCGCCCTGCTGGGAGGCCAGCGCGTAGTGCGCGGCGACCCGGGCGGCACTCAGCGCCGTCGGGTAGACGGCGGTCTCGTCGAGCTGGCCGGCGAAGAAGTTGCTGGCCGGACGGGACGGCCAGCTGGCGAGGTTGTCGCCGCCGACGTGCCAGAAGCCCGCGTAGCTCTGGTGCGTGGTGATGGTGTTGCCGCCGATCCGCGCACCGTCGACGTACAGGGTCATGCCGGACGGGCCCTGGGTACCGACGACGTGGTGCCACTGGCCGTCGTTGTACGAGCGCGGGGTGGAGATGGTCCGCGTCGTGCCGGTGTAGACACCGAAGATGAGCTGACCGGAGTTGGTCATGTAGATGTGCTTGTCGTAGTTGCCGCTGTTGCGGGTCGTGTTGTTCCCGAAGCCGATCAGCTTGCCGCCCCGGGTCGTGGTGGTCTTGAACCAGGTCTCGACGGTGTAGGCGCTGCCGACCGTGGTGCGGCGGTCGCTGTACAGCTTGTCGTCGGAGCCGTCGAAGCCGTACGCCGTGCTCGCGCCCGTCACCGCGCCCGGGCTCTGGCCGAGGGAGGGTCCGCCGGACTGCAGGCCGCTGGAGTCACCCGGCGACGAGTCGGCGACATACGGGCCGACCGTGTCGTCGTACCGCCAGTACTGGTGCGCGCCGTCGGCGACGACCGCCGAGGCGTACGGCTCCGCGGAGACGGCGACGGAGACGGTCGCCGTGGCGGAGAGCCCGCTGACGTTGCCCGCCGCGTCCGTGGCCGTCACCCGGTAGGTGTGGGAGCTGCCGGGCGTCAGGCCGGTGTCCGTGAAGGAGGCCTGCGGGCGCTCCCAGGGCAGGGAGTCGGCGTCCACGGTGCCGATGGGCGTGCCGGAGCCGTCCCGGTAGATCTTGTAGGTCAGACGGCTGTCGTCGAGGTCGAGGCTGGTGCGCCAGCGGACCTGGACCGTGCCGGGCTCGATGCTCGCCGCACTCGCCACCGGAGTGGTGGGCCGGCCGGTGTCACCGGTGGAGGCGAAGCGGGTCAGGCCCTGGGCGGCGGCGCCGTTGACGGTGGTGAACTCCCCACCGGACCACAGGTACTCGACGCCGTCCTTGGCCGCGACGGTGAGAGCGCGCGGACCGATGCCCTCGCCGATGCCGTCGTTGGTGTCCGGGAACCAGCCCAGCTTGCCGGTGGACGTCGTGGGCTGGGCGAGGAAGTGGTAGCGGCGTCCGTCGGGGAACTCGCCGACGCTGGAGCAGTCGTGCGCGTGCGAGGCGCTGTACAGCACGCTCTGGTGCGACTCGACGGCCTGGGTCGCGCCCAGACAGGTGTCCCGCCAGCGCTGCTCGAAGGTGCTCAGTTCCAGCGCGATCCGGCCGTCGAAGACACCGCCGCCGGTGCCCTCGTTGCCGGTGTAGAAGCCGGTCGCGTCGGTGTCGATGTCCTTGACCACCGAGTTGGTCGGTATGAAGCCGTTCGGGTACGCCTTTGTCAGACTGCCGGTGTCGGCGTCGACCACGGCCAGGGCGTGCGAGTTGGCCCCGTTGACCTCGAAGAAGTCACCGCCGAGCAGGACGTGCTCCCCGTCGGGAGCGACCTCGATGGCGCGACCGGGCTCGTCGGCGTTGGCCGTGAACGGCAGCAGCGCGCCGTTGCCGGCCGTCACCGCGGCGAAGCGCTGCCTGGTCTGGCCGTTGACCTGGCCGAAGTCACCTGCCGCGTACACGGTGTCGTCGGTGACGGCGAGCGCCCGGACCGTGGCGGGGAAGGCGGCGTTGAACCCGGCCTTCGGAGTGCACGTGGCGATGTCGATGGCGGCGACGCTGGACACGCCCACGCCGTTCACCGCGCCGAAGTAGCCACCCGCGTAGAGCGTCTGCTGGTCCGGGGAGACGGCCAGCGCCCGCACGGTGGCGTTGCCCGAACCGACCGTGAACGACAGTTCGCAGTCGGTCGGTGCACCGGTCGCGGCGTCCAGCGCCACGAAGTTGAGTGCCTCCTGCTGGCTTCCGGAGCCCCCCTGCGGCGGGCGTACGGCGGAGAAGGTGCCGCCGGCGAAGACCACTCCGTCCGTCTGGGCGAGCGCCCAGACGGTCCCGTTGGTCTGCCAGGTGGGCAGATCGTCGGCGGTGAAGGCCACCGGCTCGGTGAGCGCGGTGGCCTGTGGAACGGCGACGGCCCCCAGACCGGCCGCCAGGGAAAGGACGAGGGCAGCGTGCAGCCCTCTGGTTGATCTCATGTGCCCCCCAAGACAGAACGTCTTGATACGTGGGTGCCGGAAACGGCAGCGGAGCTGGTTCACCTGACACCCGAGTGATGAATGAGCCGTACATTAACGGCTGTTCGATGGTTTAAGACCACGTGTGCGTGAAAATCACAGCTTCAGCAGACCGCGACGGGCCGTCCCGCCCGGCTGGGCTGCGTTGGCCTCAGCGGCCTCAGCGGTCCACGCGCACGGCGACACCGGCCAGTTCGTCCTGGACCTGGCGGATGTCGGCATCGACCATGATCCGGGCCAGGTCGTCGACCCGTACCTCGGGCTTCCAGCCGAGCAGCCGCTCCGCCTTGCTCGCGTCGCCGATCAGCGCGTCCACCTCGCTGGGGCGCTCGTACTTGGCGTCGTGGCGGACGTGCTCGCGCCAGTCCAGCTCCGCGTGTCCGAAGGCCGTCTCCAGGAACTCCCGGACGGTCGCCGCGACGCCCGTGGCGACCACGTAGTCGGTCGGCTCGTCCTGCTGGAGCATCCGCCACATGGCGTCCACGTACTCGGGGGCGTACCCCCAGTCCCGCACGGCGTCCAGGTTGCCGAGGTAGAGCTCGCTCTGCAGACCCGCCTTGATCCGGGCGACCGCGCGGGTGATCTTGCGCGTGACGAAAGTCTCACCGCGACGCGGGGACTCGTGATTGAAGAGGATGCCGTTCACCGCGTACATGCCGTACGCCTCGCGGTAGTTGACCGTCGCCCAGTACCCGTACACCTTGGCGACGCCGTACGGGCTGCGGGGATGGAAGGGCGTGTCCTCGTTCTGAGGCGGCGGGGTCGCACCGAACATCTCCGACGACGAGGCCTGGTAGACGCGGGTGTCGATGCCTGCGGCGCGCACCGCCTCCAGCAGCCGCAGCGCCCCGAGTCCCGTGACATCACCGGTGTAGAGCGGGGCGTCGAAGGAGACCCGGACATGGGACTGGGCGCCCAGGTTGTAGACCTCGTCGGGGCGTATCTCACGCAGCAGGTTCACCAGCGCCACCCCGTCCGAGAGGTCGGCGTGGTGCAGCACGAAGGACCGGCCGGACTCCTGGGGGCCCTGGTAGATGTGGTCGATGCGCTCCGTGTTGAAGGTGGAGGAGCGCCGCACCAGGCCGTGCACCGTGTACCCCTTGGACAGCAGCAGCTCGGACAGGTACGAGCCGTCCTGACCGGTCACCCCCGTGATCAGCGCGGTCTTGCTCATGCGTGGCAGCTCCTTCCGGACGAGCCGCGCACCGGCCCCATCCCCTGTGTTCTCTTGCAATCTGTCTTGCTATCCGTCTTGCGATATGTGACGAAAATGCGGATCCGTGTGGGGACCAGGTCCTTGCTCCTGGCATGATCCGGTCCATGACCGACTCGCACGCGGCACCGCCGCCCCCCGCCCAGCCTTCGCCGTACCTGCTCGCGCAGGCCCGGATCTTCGTAGCGGGCCACCGCGGGCTCGTGGGCTCCGCGATGGTCCGTCGGCTGACCGCCGACGGCCACGAGGTGATCACCCGTGACCGCGCCGACCTCGATCTGCGCGATGCCGAGCGCACCGCCGCGTTCCTCGCGGACGTGCGCCCCGACGCCGTGGTCCTGGCCGCGGCCAAGGTCGGCGGAATCCTCGCCAACAGCACGCGGCCGGTGCAGTTCCTGGAGGACAATCTGCGCATCCAGCTCGGCGTGATCGCGGGCGCGCACGCGGCCGGGGTGAACCGGCTGCTCTTCCTCGGCTCGTCGTGTATCTACCCCAAGCACGCGCCGCAGCCCATCCGTGAGGACGCGCTGCTGACCGGCCCGCTGGAGCCCACCAACGAGCCGTACGCACTCGCGAAGATCGCCGGCATCTGCCAGGTCCAGTCCTACCGGCGGCAGTACGGCGCCGCCTACATCTCGGCCATGCCGACCAATCTCTACGGGCCGGGCGACAACTTCGACCTGGAGACCTCGCACGTCCTGCCGGCCCTGATACGCCGCTTCCACGAAGCGCACGAGGCCGGTCTCGCGGAGGTGACACTGTGGGGCTCGGGCAGCCCGCGCCGGGAGTTCCTCCACGTCGACGATCTGGCGGACGCCTGCGCGGCCCTGCTGGGCGGATACGACGGTGACGAACCGGTCAACGTCGGCTGCGGTCAGGACCTGACGATCAGGGAACTCGCGGAGACCGTCGCCGAGGTGACGGGGTTCACCGGCCGGATCGCCTGGGACACCGGCAAGCCGGACGGGACACCGCGCAAGCTGCTGGACGTCTCCCGGCTGACGTCGCTCGGCTGGAAGCCGCGCGTCGAGCTGCGGGACGGCATCGCGGCCACGTACGCCTGGTGGCTGGCCCACCGCGAGGAGGCGGCACCGGACAGCGGGGCTGGCACTCGTCACTGAGCACCTCACTCAGTACGCTCCGCGACCGTCGACGACGGCGCGGAGTGTACGGCTCATCACATCGAGATCACTGCTGAACGACCAGTTGTCGACGTAGTGCAGATCAAGCTGAACCGTTTCGTCCCAGGAAAGATCCGAACGTCCGCTGACCTGCCACAGGCCGGTCATGCCCGGCTTTACACGCAGCCGGCGCAGCGCCACCGCGTCGTACGAGGCGACCTCTTCGGGCAGCGGCGGACGCGGGCCCACGAGGGACATGTCACCCCGCAGCACATTGAACAGCTGGGGCAGTTCGTCCAGGGAGGTCCGGCGCAGGACCCGGCCCACCCGGGTCACCCGGGGGTCGCGGCGCATCTTGAACATGTGCCCGTCGCTCTCGTTCCGCGCGTCGAGCTCTTCCTTGCGCCGATCGGCGTCGGTGACCATGCTGCGGAACTTCCACATGGTGAAGGTCTCCTGGTCCCGGCCCACCCGCTGCTGCCGGTACAGGGCGGGACCCGGCGAGTCGAGCCTTATGGCGACGGCCAGCAGCGCCAGCAGCGGGGACAGGAGCAGCAGCCCGAGAGCCGCGGCGCAGCGGTCGGCGGCGGTCTTCAGGGCGACCTGGGCTCCACCGCTCAGCGGAGGCTCTATCCGCAGCACGGTGAGCCCGGCGACCGAATAGGCCTTGAGCCGCTTGACCGAGGTCTCGACCAGGCCGGGTGTCAGGGCCACCTCGAAACCGGCGTCGTGCAGCGCCCAGCACAGTTCGCGCAGCCGGTCGCCGGTGAGCCGCCTGCCAGGGGCGAGCAGCACCAACTCGGCGCGGTGCCGACGCGCGGCGTCCACGAGCCACCGGCCGGCCCCGCCGTCCACGCCGAAGTCCGACCAGTCGGCCTCGCCGGTGGGTGCGCCGTCGGTCATGGCATCGTCGTCGATCACCACCGCGCCGACCACCGCGCACGGATGGTCGGTGCGGGACGCCAGCCGCCGCACCGCGTCGTCCAGCGCACCGGGCTCGCCCACCACCAGCACCCGGTCGACGGCCTGGGCCCCGCGCCGGGCCTCGGTCAGATGGCGGTGGACCCAGCGCCGGCAGATCAGCGTGCCCACCAGGCTCGGCACCAGCGCGGCCAGTGCGGCCGGCGGGTCCGGGATGCGCGCGGTGACCACCGCCAGCACCGCGAGCGTACCGATCAGAATCAGCCAGTCGTGCAGTACGGGAAGGGCTCCTCGCGACTCGCCGAGTTCGGCTCTCCCGTACCGGCGTCTGACCACCTGGACGGAGACCCAGGCCAGCGTGGCGGCCGCAGCGGTACGCACGGGGTGCGCCTGTCCTGCCGCGTCGAAGACGAGGAACACGGACCCGGCCGTGACGACGACGTCCACACACAGGAGCGCCGGCAGATACCAGCGAGGTTTGGCGTGGTTCCCCAGAGTCGCCGGTTGTGTGCTTCCCCCGGCGGACAGACCGCCGGACGCCCGTGCCGCATCAACCCCGTATGTTCCGATGTCCGTCAATGTTCGCAGCCCCCCCAGGCTTGGAGATCCGTGTCACGTGCAGCGCAGGTCGGCTTTGAGCACGAGGACACAGATCCTTCACAGCGCGCACATTACGCCACTGAGGCTTCCACAGAACACAAGCCCCCGTAAACTTCGTGTGCATTCGCCGTTATACGAACCATGTGCCGGGGGTCCCGGTTTCCGCGTCTTTCCGCGTCTTTCCGCGTCGACGAGTGCGAGGGCCGGCCGAGGCCTGCTAGTGAAGCACGCGCTCGAAGCGTTCGGTTCGGTGAGGGCTGCCCCGGCCGTATGCGCAGGTCACTCGCGGTGCAGTGCCTCCACTCCTGGACGGCGGCGCTCGGGTCGTCCGTGATCGCGATCACCTGGATCAGCAGGTTGCGCTCGGCCGGCTCCGCGCGCCCGGCGGCGAACTCCTGGTACCGGGCCACCCGTTCGTCGAGTCCTCGGCCGTGATCGGTTCCGGCTTCCCGCCCGCCGGTCAGCGCGTCCGTGGTGGCGACCGCACGCGCCCGCAGCGCCGGATTCCAGAAGCCCGCGTTGAGCACGAAGGTGCCCATCCTCCTAAGGCGCGGCGACCAGGGCCGGGAAGGGTGCCGGCATACCGAGGTGGTCGGGGACCAGGATCACGTCGTAGCCGAGCACCTCGGTATGCCGGCCCGTCGGCACTTCGTACGCTACTCGTCGGCGGGTGCGGCACTGAGCAGGCCGACACCGAAGCGGAACGGGCGTGACGACATGAACTCTCCTCAGCGGCACGGCACTTGAGCCACAGCGAGCGCAGGGCGCACGCGGGACGCACGCGAGTCGATCACTCGTGTGCGATCGCCGCCAGCACATTCATGCGCGATGCACGCAACGCCGGCAGCAGTGCCGCCACGACGCCCACGACCGCCGAGCCCACCACGACCGCGATGACCGTGCCCCACGGGATCGCGAACGCCGTCATGCCCTGGAGCGCCAGCACCTGCTGGACGCAGACGCCCCAGATCAGCCCGAGCCCGAGCCCGAGGACCGCGCCGAACACGGCGATCACCACCGATTCCAGCCGGATCATCCGGCGCAGCTGCCGCCGGGCGAGCCCGATCGCGCGCAGCAGGCCGATCTCGCGGGTGCGCTCGACCACCGACAGGGCGAGCGTGTTGACCACGCCGAGCACCGCGATGACGATCGCGAGACCGAGCAGCGCGTACACGAGGTAGAGCAGCACGGCGATCTGCTCGCGGACCAGCTCCTTGTAGTCGGCCTGGTCGCGGGCCTGCACCTGGGGATATGGGTCGAGGGTCCGCTCCAGGCCCGAACGCAGCTCGTCGGCGTCGACGCCGGAGGCCGCGTTGACGTACAGCGCGGAGTCCTGCCCGTCGGGCACGTACTCCTCGATCGTGCCGAAGCCGAAGAACAGCCCGCCCTGCATGCCGAAACCCTCGGCGGTCTCCAGATCGGTCAGTGCGGCCACGGTCAGCTCGGCGTCGCGCCCGGCCGGGAACTCCACGGGGATCGTGCTGCCGACCGTCACATCGTGGTCCTTGGCGAAGTCCACGTCCATGGCGATGGCACCGTCGGCCAGCGCGGCCGCGCTGTCGCCCTGCGCGTAGGTGATGCCGGCGACGTCGTCGAGCTGCGGGTCGTAGGCCGAGGCCGTCGTCTCGATCCGCTCGCCGTCCGGAAGGCGTACGGCCAGGGGCGTGAACCGCTGTCGTACGACGAGACCGGCACCGTCCGTGTCGCGGACCTGGTCGGTGACCTCCTGCGGGAACGGCAGGAAGTTCTGGTTCTGGACGACGAAGTCGGCGCCCAGGGTGCGGTCGATCTCGTTGTCGAAGGACTTCGTCATCGAGGCGCTCGCCACCGACATCCCGCCGACCAGCGCGAGCCCCACCATCAGGGCGGACGCGGTGGCACCCGTACGGCGGGGATTGCGCAGGGCGTTGCGCTGGCTCATCCGGCCGATGGAGCCGAACAGCGCAGGGAAGGCCCTGCCGAGGACCCGGATGAACGGGCTGAGGACCCGGATGAACGGGCGGACGAGGAGCGGGCCCGAGATGACGGTCGCGATGAGCGTGAGGACCACGCCGAGGCCCAGCAGCGAGGCCGCCGAGGCGGTGTCCGTGGAGACGGCACAGCCCACGAGCGCGGCGGCGCCGGCCACCCCGACGACCGTGCCCACCACCGCGCGCGTCTTGAGCGGCCGCCCCACACCGGAGACCTCGGCGTCCGCGAGCGCCGCCATCGGCGACACGCCCGCCGCGCGCCGCGCCGGGAGGTAGGCCGCGACAAAGGTGACGCCGACCCCGACGACATACGCGGCCACGGGCGTCGCCCAGCCGAGCACCATCTCGGTGGACTTGAGGTTCATCCCCAGCAGGCCCATGAGCGCGATCAGCCCGAAGGCGAGCCCGATGCCGGAGGCGAGCCCGAGCGTCGAACCGACCAGGCCGAGCAGGGTCGCCTCGGTCAGCACGGACCGGCGCACCTGCCGCCGGTCGGCGCCGAGCGCGCGCAACAGGCCCAGTTCGCGGGTGCGTTGGGCGATGAGCATCGAGAAGGTGTTGACGATGAGGAACACCCCGACGAGTGTCGCGATCCCGGCGAAGCCGAGCATCACGTACTTGATGACGTCGAGGAATCCGCCGAGTTCGGCCGCCGCGGAGTCGGCCTGTTCGTCGGCCGTCTGGTACTCGTAGGCGTCGGGCCCGAGTTCGGCGGCGATGCGCTGTTCGAGCTGCGCGTCGCTGACGCCGGGCGCGGCGGTCACCGAGATGCTCGTGGCGGCATTGGGCTTGCCGAGCAGCTTGGACTGGGCGGTCGGGGTGTCGAGGAAGACCAGCGCGGCACCGGGGTTGGTGGTGGTGAACGTGGCGATGCCGACGATCTCCACCTCGAAGGAGCCCGGCTGGGCGAGCACCGTCAGGGTGTCGCCGATCTCGACGTTCTTGTTGTCCGCGGTGTCCGCGTCGAGCAGCGCCTGGCCGGGGCCGTCGGGGGCGTGACCCGAGGTCAGCTCGACGGGACTGCGGTCGGTGACGTACCAGTTGGTGGCGATGGTGGGGGCGCCCGTCGTCGGCCCGACCGATTCGTTGTCGCGGTCCACGACGGTGATGTTCTCCACGGCCGCGTCGACGTGGGTGTCCGCGACGCCGTCGATCCGCGCGACCCGCTCGGCGAGCGACGCGGGCACGGTCTCGACCGCCCCCGAGGGGAGCTGGGAGTCCAGGTCGTCGTCCTTCGGGCCCACGGTCACATCGGCCGATGTGGAGGCGAACAGCCGGTCGAAGGTACGGGTGACCGTGTCCGAGAAGATCAGGCTGCCCGAGACGAAGGCCACGGACAGGATGACGGCCAGGGCGGAGAGCAGCAGCCGGCCCTTGTGCGCGAGAAAGCTCCGGAGCGTCGCCTTGAGCACAGCCTCAGTCCTTGTCGCCGGCCTGGTCGTCGGTGGTCGGGTCGCCGCCGGTCCGGTCGGTGCGCCTCCCGGCGGCCTCTCCGAGGAATTTCTCCTGCGGTACGTCGGCGGGGGCGCCGTCGCCGTCGAAGGTCGCCCGGATGGTGTCGAACCGCTTCATGCGTTCCAGGACCGCCTCGGCCGTCGGCCGTTCCATCCGGTCCACGATCCGCCCGTCGCCGAGGAAGAGCACGAGGTCGGAGTGGGCGGCGGCGCCGGGGTCGTGGGTGACCATGACGACGGTCTGGCCGAGGTTGTCGACCGCCTCGCGCAGGAAGCCGAGGACTTCGAGCCCGGCCCGGGAATCGAGGTTCCCCGTCGGCTCGTCCGCGAAGATCAGTTCGGGCCGGGAGGCCAGCGCCCGCGCGCAGGCGACGCGCTGCTGCTGGCCTCCGGAGAGCTGCGCGGGCCGGTGCTTCAGCCGGTCGCGCAGGCCGAGCGTGTCGATGACCTCGTCGAGCCACTTCTGGTCGGGTTTCTGGCCCGCGATGTCCATGGGCAGGGTGATGTTCTCGGCCGCGTTCAGGGTCGGGATCAGGTTGAACGACTGGAACATGAACCCGATCCGGTCCCGCCGCAGCCGGGTCAGTTCGCGTTCCTTCAGCCCGGTGATCTCGGTGTCCCCGAGCCACACCTGACCGGCCGAGACGGTGTCGAGCCCCGCCAGACAGTGCATGAGCGTGGACTTCCCGGAGCCCGAGGGGCCCATGACCGCCGTGAAGCGGCCGCGCGCGATGTCCACGTCGACCGAGTCGAGGGCGAGCACCGTCGTCTCGCCCGTGCCGTACGCCTTTGTCAGGCCCCGGGCACGAGCGGCGATCCCGTCGGCTTCCGCGCGGCCGAGGGTGTGCTCGGCAGCTGCTGTGGACAAAACGGCCTCCTGGAACGGACTGGGTAGGACTCCCGGTGTCCTCGGCCGAGCCTAGTGTGATCAGGCGCACACCCGGTATCCCCATCAAGTGCCAGACCCCCTCCGTCGCAGGTCGGAATCCCTGATGCCGATGTAAGGGGCACCCATCCGGCCTCGGGGGTGTCGGGCCCGCGCGGGCACCCTTGCCCCTGCTAGCACTCCGGCGCTAGCGTCAAGGCATGGCCAAGACCCAGCTGAACGTCAGGGTGGACGAGGACACGGCCCGAGCCGCCCGGGAACGAGCCACGGAGCGCGGGATGAGTGTGAACCGCTACATCGAGGAGTTGGTCCGGCAGGACGCCGGAGAGGCGGGCCACACGTTCGTGGAGGCCGCCGCCGACTTCATGAAGCAGTACGAGACCGTCTTCGCCGAGGAGTTCGGCGGGGAGCGCGAGGGCCGCCGCGAGGGACGTCACTGATCCCTTGAGTCACCTCAGAATCGACCTCGCCTGGCTCCTGATGCTCGCCGAACACAAGACGCCCGGAGACCCCCAGGTCACCGACTGGGGAGCTCTCGTCGCGGCCGTCGCCCGGCACGAGGCCGAGATATTCGACACCCCCGTCTACGACAACCCGCACACCCGTGCCGCCGCCCTCCTCCAACTCCTGCTCCACGTACCGGCGCTGGAGCGCTCCAACGCGCTGTTCGCCTCCGCGGTCGCCTACGCCTACCTCGTCGCCAGCGGCGTCAAGGTCGTCACCTCGCCCGAGCAGGTCCGTGAACTGGCCAGACTGGTGAAGGACGGCAACGCCGACGTGCACGACATCGCACAGGAACTGCGCCAGTGGGGCCTTTGACCCGGAGAGACTGGTCTCTCCGAACTCGTCCCGTCGGGTAGCATGAGCGACGCGCGTTGCGAGAACCAAGCGCGTGCAACCTCTTTGTCTTTCGGGGCAACCGGGCTGGTTCCAACTCGGCTGGTCTTGATCGGGTAAGACTCGGACCCTCGCTGAGGGACTGGGCACTGTGAGCCAGGAATCCCCCTGCCTTGGCAGGGGGAGGGTTCAAGTAGTACGAGCTGGGCAGGTGTGCGACCCCTTTTTTTAGTGGGGCCGCAGTCCCGGCCGTGCTCGAGAACCGCAGCTCGCCGCCGGGGCGCAGCACCCGCCGTGTCTCCGCGAGCGCCCGCCCCGGGTCCCGCACGCTGCACAGCACCAAGGGCAGGACGGCCGCGTCGAACGCCTCGCTCTTGACCGGCAGGGCCTCCGCCGTGCCGGGGGCGACGTCCACGGGCACCTCGGCGCGCAGGGCCGCGTTGACGGCCAACTGCCGCAGCACACGCTCCGGTTCGATGGCCATGACCTCGGACACCGTGGCCGGGTAGTGCGCGAAGTTCAGCCCGTTGCCCGCGCCGATCTCGATGACCCGCCCCGAGAGCCCGGCGAGCAGATCGTCGCGCAAGGGGCCCACCCTCCGTTCCGCGGCCACGCTCAACTTCGCGTGGAACCGGGCGAAGAGGGGATGGTGCACGGCGTCCTTGGCGGCGGTGGCGCGGGCCATGGCGGACCTCCCGAGGAGGACGGCAGTTACCGCGATTGTCCCCCAGGACGCCCAGCCTCACCCGTCGGCACGGCCCCGGCCCGGACACGTGGACGGGCTCGGGACCGCGCGACGGACCGGCGTGGGTCATCCCCGAAAGGGAGGGGCTGGTCAGGCGATGAAATTCCGCACCTGCTGATACACCCCGCGGTCGTTGTTCATCAGGTCGTGCGAGATACACCCGACCTCGACGTTCGTGGCACCGCTCAGGATCGCGCTCGTGTCCGGGGTGAGCGCCTCGTCACAGTTCGACCAGTAGCTGGCGTACGAGACGCTTCCCGGGGTCTCGTCACCGGAGTTGAGCGAGGTCAGGAACGAACTGCCGGTGTACATCTCCGCGCAGGACGTGAAGAGCCACCGGCACCAGCCGGCGACCGTCGTCCCGTGGTTCACCCCGGCGGTGGAGACGAAGTCGTCCACGTACTCGGTGCCGCCGAGGTTCTTGAGGTAGTAGCGGGAGCTGAGCGCGCCCATCGAGTGCACGACCACATCGACCCTGGCCGCGCCGGTCTGTGCGAGGACGCGCTGGATCTCGGTCGACAACTGCCGTGCCGTCGTGGCGTTGGACTGCCCCCAGCTGTACGACCAGGCGTACAGCTCGGAGGACGTGTAGCCGTCCGCCTCGAAGAAGGAGACCCAGTCGTCCCAGCTGCTGGACGAACTGCTCAGGCCGTGCACGAAGACGACGGGGTTGCGGGCCGCGGCCTGAGCGGGGGTCGCGGACAGGGAGAGCGACAGAAGGAGTGTGGCGGTCACGGCCGAGACGGCCGCGGCGATGCGACGCATGCGGCGTTGCATGGTGCCTCCTGAAACGGGTGGGGTTGCCTGGAGTGTCCGGTGCGTCCACGCGCGCCGCATCGGTGAAATCGCCGGTCTTTACTGGTTGGTTAACTCATAAGTAACCTGGTGGGTGTGGTGACTCCGGTGAACCCCCCACAGCTTCCGCATCGTTCGCCACCGCCCCCCAGGCATGCGTGGCCGAGCCCGGACATCCCACTCGCCGACGGTGTACGCGCGCGCGTGCTGCGTGCCGCGCACGGCGATCCCCGCGCCGTCGCGGAACTCGTACCGGCCCTGACCGAACGTCAGTCCACAGGCCTCGACCCGCTCCCGGCCGAGCCCTCCGCCCTCGCCCCCGAACTGCTGCGCGCACACCGCCGCGAGATACGGACCCTGCCCGACGACACCCGGTTCCTGCTGCTGCTCGCCGCGGCCGACCAACACCCCGTCCCCAGCCATGCCTTCCTGCGGGCCGTCGCGGCCGCCGGCCTCGACACCCGCGCCCTCGACGCCGCCGAGACGGCCGGCCTCGCGCACGCCACGGCCGGAGGCATCGTCTTCCGTGACGCGTGGACGAGGATCGCCGCGTACGAGACCGCTTCGGCCGCCGACCGGCTCGACGCCCACCGGCTCCTCGCCCGGGTCCTGCGCGGCGACAGCGAAGGTCCCCAGCGCTCGTGGCACCGCGGCGCCGCCGCCCTCGGCCCGAGCCGCCGCCTCGCCGCCGAACTCACCCGAGCGGCACAGAAAGCGCGTCGCTCGGCCGAACCCTCCCTGGCCTGCGCCCTCGCCGAACGTGCCGCCACGCTCTCGCCCGACCCGGGGGAGCGCACCCGGCTGCTGGCCCACGCGGCGGCCGACGCCTGGCAGTCGGGCGACGGCGACCGGGCCCGCCGTCTCGTGGTGCCCGCCCACGACGACGCGCTGTCCGGTGTGCTCGCTCTACGCGCGGGGAACGCGACGGAAGCCTTCGACGCGCTGCTCACGGCAGCGGTCGAGCACGGGCGGGTCGAGGACCGGAGTTCCGCGTACCGGAGTTCCGATTACGGGAGTGCCGAGCACGGGGGCAGCTCGTACGGCGGTGGCCTCGGCGGCCCGTCGGACACCGCCGTGCACCTGCTGGCACGTGCCACCGAAGCCGCCATCTACACCGGAGACCTGCGCCGCTGCCGCGAAGCCGGAGCCGTCGCCGACCGGTTGGGGATCGTGCCGCCCGGTACCCTCGGCGGGCTGGCCGCCGCGTTCGAGGGCCGCTACGACGACGCCCGGGACGCGCTCAAGGCCGCCGCCGGCCGCTGCGGACCCGGCGGCGACCCCACCCAGCTGATCCACTCCGGGATCGCCGCGCTGCTCCTCGGCGACCACACCGGGGCCGCCACCGCCACCCTGCGCGCCGCCGTCTCGGCCCGCACCCGCGGGGAGACGGTCACCGTTCCGCAGGCCATGGAGTTCCGGGTGTACGCCGACTTCTGGACCGGGCGCCCTCGGGCCGCCGAGGCCGCCGCCGTGGAGGCACTGCACCAGGCGTACGTCAGCGGGCAGGACAACGGGGCCTGCCATCTTCAGGCCGCCCTCGCGATGTTCGCCGCCGTCACCGGTGACGAGGAGACCTGCCGGGGGCGCGCCGAGACCGCCCGCTCCCACGCCCTGGCGCGCGGGCTCGGGCTGCCCGCCGCGCTGGCCATGTTCGCCCTCGCCTTCCTCGACCTCAGCACCGGCCGCTACGAGGCCTCCGCCGCCCGGCTGCGGGCCCTCGCCGGTTTCGGCCCCGGGCACGGTCACCGCGCCATCCGGCACCTCGCGACCCCGCACTACGTCGAGGCCGCCGCCCGCACCGGTGACACCCGCGTGGCCCGGCAGGCCCACGCCGACTACGACCACTGGGCCCGCACCGTCCGCAGCCCCGACGACCTCGCCCTCAGCGCCCGCTGCCGGGCCCTGCTCGCCACCGGAGAAGAAGCAGAAGAAGCAGTCGAGCACTACCGCGCGGCCCTCGACCTGCACGCCTCCGGCACCCGGGACTTCGAACGGGCCCGCACGGAGCTGCTGTTCGGCGCCGCCCTCCGTCGCCTGCGCCACCGCACCCGGGCCCGTGACCGCCTCCACAGCGCCCTGGAGGCCTTCGAACACTTCGGCTCCCCGCACTGCGCCGCCCAGGCCCGAGCAGAACTCCGCGCCCTCGGCGAACGCGCCGCCCCCGCCCCCGACACCGCCGATCTCACCACCCGCCTGACTGCCCAGCAGCTGATGATCGCCCGCATGGCCGCCGAGGGCGCCACCAACCGCGAGATCGCCGCCCACCTCCTCCTCAGCCCCCGCACCATCGACCACCACCTGCGGGGCGTGTTCACCCGGCTGGGCATCAGATCCCGGATCGAGCTGGTACGCCTGCTGGGTGACAACGATGGCTGACCCCTCGCGGAGAGCAGCACCGCCGAGGATTGGGGGTACGGGGAAGGGGGCCCGGAGGGGTTGGGGCGCCGTGCGGGAGGGGTGTCCACATGGGCTGGGGCCGCGGGAGAAGGGTGCCCGGAGCGGCCGGGTCCGCGGATCGGCCGAGCCCCGGCGACGACCGAGCGGGACCAGGCGCCCTGCCTCCTCAATAGGACACCGTGGACCCTCCCTCCCCAACTGGACACCGGGCCCACCCCCAGCCGGACACCGGGCACCCCGCCGCTCAGTCGCGCACCATGCCACTCCGCCTCCCGACGCCGGGCACCGCGCCCTCAACCGGAGCGCGCCGCCCTGGCTTCCCGTGCCGTGAAAGCCTCGGCCTCCCAGCCCCCGCCCAGCTGCGGCGCCAGCCAACCAGGCGCCGCCGATCGGAAGTCGGCCGGTGCCCACGCGCCCGCCCCGAAGGGCACCGCGCCCAGCAGAGGCGCCCCGGCCACGACCGGCAGGTCCGCCAGGTTGCAACGGCAGGCCAGATCGGGATCGTCGGGCCAGCTGCCGATGACGAGACCTGTCAGGTCGAGCCCACGGCGGTGGAGTTCACGAGCTGTCAGCTCTGTCGTGTTGAGCGTGCCGAGCCCGGCCGAGGTCACCAACAGCACGGGGGCGTCCAGCAACTCGGCGGCGTCGGCCAGCGTGCCGCCCGTCTCGTCGAACCGTACGAGCAGGCCGCCCGCCCCCTCGACCAGCACGACGTCGTGGTCCACCGCCAGCTTGGCCGCCGCGTCCGCCACATGCTCGGGGCGCACGGGCGGGCGGCCGGAGCGCCGGGCGGCGGTCGCGGGGGCCAACGGCTCGGGGTAGCGGGCGAGTTCGCGCACGGTCACGGCGCCCGCGAGGCGGGCCACCTCGTCCGCGTCGCCGCGCTCGTGAGGCCGTACGCCGGTCTGCGCGGGCTTGAGGACGGCCACGGACCGCCCGGCCGCGACGGCCACCGCGGCGACGGCGGCGGTCGTGACCGTCTTGCCGACCTCCGTGCCCGTCCCCGTGACCACCAGGACCGCCATGTCACCCCTCCCGCGCCGCCGCGCACACCGCGCGCGCGATCCGTGCCACGTCCTCGTCACCCGTGACGTACGGCGGCATCGTGTAGACGAGATCGCGGAACGGCCGCAGCCACACGCCCTCGCGCACGGCGGCCGCCGACGCCGCGCTCATGTCCACGGAGTGGTCGAGCTGGACCACTCCGATGGCGCCCAGGACCCGTACGTCCGTCACGCCCGGCAGGCCGGAGGCCGGAGCCAGCCCCTCCCGCAGACCCGTCTCGATGCGCTTCACCTCGGTCCGCCAGTCCTGCCCGAGGAGCAGTTCGATCGAGGCGCACGCCACGGCGGCCGCCAGCGGGTTGCCCATGAAGGTCGGCCCATGCGCGAGCACGGGCACCTCGCCCCGCGAGATCCCCTCGGCCACGCGCGCCGTGCACAGGGTTGCCGCCATCGTCAGATAACCGCCGGTCAGCGCCTTGCCCACGCACATCACGTCCGGCGTCACGGCCGCGTACTCCGCCGCGAACAACGCCCCCGTACGCCCGAACCCGGTCGCGATCTCGTCGAACACGAGCAGAACGTCGTGCGCGTCGCACACCTCGCGCAGCTCCTTCAGATACGCGGGGGAGTGGAAGCGCATCCCGCCCGCCCCCTGCACCACCGGCTCCACGATCACGGCGGCCAGTTCGCCGGCGTGCCGCTCGACCATGTCGCGCAGGTGATCGGCGTACGACTCCTCGTACGCGGCCGGAGGCGCGTCCGCGAACACCTGCCGGGGCAGCACCCCCTGCCACAGCTCGTGCATCCCGCCCTCGGGGTCGCACACGGACATCGGCTGCCAGGTGTCTCCGTGGTAACCGCCGCGCCAGGTCAACAGGCGTTGTTTCGCAGGGCGGCCGAGCGAACGCCAGTACTGGAGGCACATCTTGACCGCGACCTCGACCGACACCGAGCCCGAGTCGGCGAGGAAGACATGTTCCAGACCATCCGGCGACATGTCGACAAGGTGCTTCGCCAGTCGTACGGCGGGCTCGTGCGTGAGCCCGCCGAACATGACATGGCTCATCCGGCCGAGCTGCTCGTGGGCCGCCTCGTTGAGCACCGGGTGGTTGTAGCCGTGGATGGCCGACCACCAGGACGACATGCCGTCGACCAGCTCGCCCGAACCGTCCGCCAGCCGCAGCCGGACCCCGCTCGCCGACTCCACGACGAGCGGTTCGACACGGCCGGGCATGGGGCCGTACGGATGCCAGACGTGCCGGCGGTCGAGATCGAGCAGTTCGGGCACACTCAGGTCAGGCACGGGCAGGCCGGGCACGCGCAGGCCGGGCACGGGCAGGTCAGGCATTGGGCGCGAGATCCGTTCCGGCGCCACGGCGGCGTACGGCGACAAGGTCGGTGCGTGCTTCGGAAGGATGGGAAGGATCGGGAGGGTCGGAAGGAACCGTGGCCGGGACCTCCTCGGCGGCCGAGCCGCACACCCTCCGCGAACCTTGGGACCCGCAGCCGCCGTCCCCCTCGTGGGACCCGCACCCGCCCCCGGCCGCCGCCCGGTGCTCCGGCAGCGTCACCTGGTCGGCCCCCTCCACCTCGAACCCGGCGTCCGCGATCATCTCCAGGTCGGCCCTGCCCGCCTGGCCCTCGCTGGTGAGGTAGTCGCCGAGGAAGATCGAGTTGGCGAGGTGCAGCGCCAGCGGCTGCATCGTGCGCAGATGCACCTCGCGCCCGCCCGCGATGCGCACCTCGACGTCCGGGCAGACGAAGCGGACCATGGCCAGAATCCGCAGACACCGCTGCGGCGTCAGGTTCCACTCCTTGGCCAGCGGGGTGCCCTCGAACGGGATGAGGAAGTTGACCGGAACCGAGTCCGGGTCCAGCGCGCGCAGCGCGTAGACGACGTCGACCAGATCCTCGTCCGCCTCACCCATGCCCGCGATCAGCCCGGAGCAGGCGGACAGCCCGGCCGCGTGCGCCTTCTCGACGGTGTCGACGCGGTCGGCGTACGTGTGCGTGGTCGTGATGTCCCCGTACGTCCCCTCGGACGTGTTCAGGTTGTGGTTGTACGCGTCCGCGCCCGCCTCGCGCAGCCGCTCCGCCTGGCCGTCGGAGAGCAGACCGAGACAGGCGCACACCTCGACGCCCTCGTTCTGTTCCTTGATCGCCTTGATGGTGGTGGAGACCCGGTCCACGTCCCGGTCGGTCGGCCCCCGGCCGCTGGCGACCAGACAGACCCGCTTGGCGCCTCCCGCCAAACCGGCCGCCGCGGCCTGGGAGGCCTCGTCCGGCTTGAGCCAGGTGTACTTGAGGATGTCGGCCTTCGAGCCGAGCCGCTGGGAGCAGTAGGAGCAGTCCTCGGGGCAGAGCCCGGACTTCAGGTTGACCAGGTAGTTGAGCTTCACCCGTCGGCCGAACCAGTGCCGGCGCACCTTGCCGGCCGCGGCCACCACATCGAGCAGGTCGTCGTCGGACGTGGCCAGGACGGCCAGCGCTTCCTCACGGGTCGGCAGCTCGCGCCGAAGCCCCTTGTCCACCAGCGTGTTCAGCAGGTCCATGAGAGCCGATCCTGTCCTACGCGACCGCTCCGGGCCAAGGAGAGTTCGCACAACGCAGACAGTTCGACGTGTGGGTATTGCCACATCCTGTGTGGTGGGACGCACAGCTAGGGTCTGTGCACTGCCTACAAAAACCGGAGGACCGATGGCGTTCGGCTGGATCGACGAGCAGGCGCGGGCGCGCCGCCGCGCCGGGCTCGTACGGACCCTGCGTCCGCGCCCCGCCGACTCGCCGCTCCTCGACCTGGCGAGCAACGACTATCTGGGGCTCGCCCGCCACCCCGAGATCACCGAGGCCGCCGCCGAGGCCGCGCGGACGTGGGGCGGGGGAGCCACCGGCTCCCGGCTCGTCACCGGCACCACCGAACTGCACGGCGACCTGGAACGCGAACTGGCCGCCTTCTGCGGCGTCGAGGCGGCGCTCGTCTTCTCCTCGGGATACGCCGCCAACCTCGCCGCCGTCACCGCCCTCGCCCCGCACGGCTCCCTCATCGTGTCGGACGCGGGCAACCACGCCTCACTGATCGACGGCTGCCGGCTGGCGCGCGGGACGGCCCAGGTGGTCGCGCACGCCGCCCCGGAGGCGGTCCGCAAGGCGCTCGGCACCCACACGGGGCCCGCCGTCGCCGTGTCCGACACGGTGTTCTCGGTGGACGGCGACGCGGCCCCGCTGGCGGGACTGGCCGAGGCGTGCCGGGAGTACGGCGCCGGGCTGGTCGTCGACGACGCGCACGGGCTCGGGGTGCTCGGCGACGGGGGCCGGGGCGCTCCGTACGCGGCGGGGCTCGCAGGTGCGCCGGACGTCGTCGTGACGGTCACGCTGTCCAAGTCGCTGGGCAGCCAGGGCGGCGCCGTGCTCGGCCCGGCCCGGGTGATCGACCACCTGGTCAACGCGGCCCGCACCTTCATCTTCGACACCGGTCTGGCCCCGGCCGCGACCGGTGCGGCCCTCGCCGCGCTGCGACTGCTGCGCCGGGAACCGGAGCGTGCCGCGCGGGCGCGCGAGGTGGCGACGGAACTGCACACACGGCTGACGGCGGCCGGGCTCGAAGCGGTACGGCCCGATGCCGCCGTCGTTTCCGTGCGTGCCCCGTCGCCGGAGCAGGCGGTGCGGTGGGCGGCCGACTGCCGCGCGGCGGGTCTCGCCGTCGGCTGCTTCCGCCCACCGTCCGTGCCGGATGGCATCTCACGGCTGAGGCTGACCGCCCGGGCGGATCTCACCGCCGGGCAGCTCGACCGGGCCGTGCGGGTGATCTGCGAGACGCGACCATGAGTCGGCGTGACACGGCCGTGCGTCGCGATCGGTGGAAGTGACCACCGGTGACCGAACGGGTCCGGTGATCGCGGACAGGGTCAGTGAAGCGTGGCGATGAACTCCTCCCACACCTCGGGGGCGAACAGCAGGGCGGACCCCGCCGTGTTCTTCGAGTCGCGTACGGCCACCAGTCCGGCCCAGGGGCCGGGGCCCGGGCGGGCCGTCTCGACGCAGTTGTTCATTCCGGTACTGCGGCTGCTGCGCCGCCATTGCACACCGCGTAGCGCGGTACTGGAAGGTACGGACCGAGGCAGTGCAGACATGGTGCCTCCTTACACGCCGCCAGCTGACCCGGCGATGTAATCCAACGATTCCTTGGGCGAAAGGGCGTGGAACTGAAGGGCGTTGAAGGCCTCAAGGTAGGCCTGGAGGTCTTCTTTCCGCTCCAGATAGAGGCTACTCGTCAAATGGTCGAGAACAACCACATCCAGATCGGATGTGCTCGAAAATGAGAAGATTACGAAAGGGCCGGTGATGCCGATGTGCGCCCCAGCAGTGAACGGCAGTACCTGCAGTCGCACTTGAGGCAGAGTCGCCGCCTCCCTCAGCCGCCTCAGCTGTCGCTCCATGACCTCCGGTCCGCCGACCTCCCGCCGCAGAACCGCCTCGTCCAGGACAGCGTTCAGCCTTATCGGCGGCTCCGCCCGCAGCACGTCCTGCCGGGCGAGCCGTACCTCCACGAGCGCGTCCAGCTTGTCGTCCTCCAGCCCCTCCACCGCGGCCCGGGTGACCGCGCGGGCGTACTCCGGTGTCTGCAACAGCCCCGGCACCACGGAGGTCTCCAGCGTGCGCATCCCGCTGGCCTGCGACTCCAGGCTGATGAAGTCGCGGTACGTCGGCGGCAGGACCCCGCGATAGGCGTGCCACCAGTTGTGCCGTCCGCCGCCGTCCTCGCCTCCCGCCAGCACCAGCAGAAACTCGCGCAGTTCGGCGTCCCGCACCTCGTACGCGTCCAGCAGCAGCCGTACGTCCTCCGGCTTCACCCCGCTGGCGCCGGTCTCGATCCGGCTCACTTTGGACTGGTGCCAGCCGACGAGGCGCGCGGCCTCGCTACTGGTGAGGCCGACACGGGTGCGCAGGACACGCAACTCGGCACCGAGCTTGCGACGGCGCACCGCGGGACCGTACCGCATGGTCTGCTCCTTTCGCCCGGCGCGCGGTGTCAGGGCGACGGTAGAGGATGGACCGAGGGGGCTCCCAAATACGGTCGGTCGTCGGAGAGTTCACCGCTTCGAGCGACAGATATATGCATGTCTTGGCGGATCGGCACCATGACGGCCCTGGTGATGGCAATCTGGCGCAAGCACCAGTCCGGGACCGTCTCGAACCATCCGCTCCGTGTCGGACACCGGTCCCGTGTGGGAAAGGGACGACGTCGCCATGGCAGACCACCAGGAAGCATCCGTCACTCTGCCGAGCGATCCAGCCTCGGTCTCCGCGGCCCGCAAATACGTCGCGAACGTGCTGGCCGAATGGGGCCTGCCGGGCGACACCGAAATCGCGGACACCGTACGCCTGATCGTGTCCGAACTCGCCACCAACGCCGTCCAGCACACGCTCGGGCAGTCGCCCACGTTCACCGTGGACGTCGCGCTCGACCGTGACGAGCAGCTGCGCATCGGCGTCACCGACAGCCATCCGCGCTTCCCGAAACGTTTGCCTGCCGCCGTCCAGCAGGACAACGGCCGCGGCATGGTCATCATCCGCTGGCTCGCCGCCGAGTGCGGCGGCAGACTCAGCGTCAGACCCACCCGCGAGGGCGGTAAAACGGTCGCGATCGAACTGCCGTGGACGGCACGTGTGCGGCCGGTGACGACGGGTGGGCAGCAGGAGCCCTGAGCGGGTCCGGGGCTCATCTCTGTCGCGGCCTTCGCGGCGGTGCCTCCGGCGGAGCCGTCGGCGGGGTGGTGTCACCGCGGAGGCGGGTGCGCCGCACCAGCCGGGGCAGGACGCCCCACAGTGCCACGCAGGCGAGGAACGTGCCCCCTCCGGCGGCGATGCCGGCACCCCGGTTCAGCGTCACGTCCACGACGAGCAGGACCGACCCGGCGAACGTCAGCGTCAGCACGGCCAGGCCGAAGGTGGCCAGCCGGGAGGAGACCTGGACGATGACGGGTTTGGCGTTCTGCTGGAACAGGGAACGGTGCAGCGCGGCCGGGGCGGTGAAGAGCGCGGCCGAGAGGACCGCCAGCAGCAGCGTGGTGACGTAGGTGGCGCGCTGGACCGAGTCGAGGTCCGGGAAGCGCGGGGTGAACGCCAGGGTCAGCAGGAACGCGAAGAGGATCTGCACGCCGGTCTGGGTGACGCGCAGCTCCTGGAGCAGCTCGACGAAGTTGCGGTCGGCGCGTTCGAGCGGGGTCTCATGGCGTGCCGGCGGAGCCTCGCCGCGTGCCGCTGACGCCGGGGACGTGCGTTGGTCGGCCATGGATACACGGGTAACCACTCCGGTCGGCGTTACGCCTGGTGAGGGCGGCGATGCCGGGGCACGCGGCGGTTCGGCGGCGGTTCGTGACGCACCCGGGAGGGGCGCGTCCCGCGAGGGCGGCGGCGATCAGGGCCGCCGCCCCCGCGAGCAGGTCACGCGACCCGGCCGTACCAGACGCTCCTCGTCCAGATCTTCTGGAGCCTCACCACATCCCCGGTCTTCGGGGAGTGCCAGATCTTGCCCTTCCCGGCGTAGATGCCGACGTGGTAGACGTTCGATCCCGAGTGGAAGAACACCAGGTCTCCGAGCTTGCGGCTCTTGGCGGAGACGTGCTTCGTCTTGTTGTACTGCTGCGCCGCGGTACGGGGCAGCGACTTGCCCGCCTTCTTGTACGAGTAGAGGGTCAGCCCGGAGCAGTCGAACCGCTTGGGGCCCTCGGCGCCGTACTTGTACGGGGATCCCTTCTTGGAGGCCGCGACCTTGAGTGCCTTTGTCGCAGCGGTTGCCGCATCGGCGTCGGAGGCGACGCCCGGAACCGCGATGCTGCCGCCGACGGCGGCCAGGGTGAGGGCCGAGGCCGTGCCGGCCCGGGTCAACAGCGACGGGACACGATTGAGCGCAGTCATGCGCAACCCTTCGTCAGCCGCCTGTGAAGGATGACCTGTCGGATTCGGGCTGGCGAAGTTGCCCGGCCGCGTGCTGCGGCTTCACCCCAAGGACCGCCCGGATATCTCCGGCGGCCCGCCTTGCTGGGTCCTCCACTCCTGCCGATCCACCTCTGTCGACCGGTCATCCGGGCGGCGGCAGGACTCGGCGTCCGCCCGGATCGCCCCGCCGCTGCGGCGGGGGCTTGTCGTCGGAAGGGATCTTGGCGCACGGATGTCGGAAATGCCGAGCGGAATCAGGGATTTGTGGTGTTACTCACCACTCACCCGTTCGGGTGGACACCCCTTCCCATGGGCGGGTGTCCAGGAGATCGACGGCGTTCGTACCAGCAACGGAGTGTCCGATTCCGCCCTGGACATACGCGCGTTGCGCAACTTCTGCGGGCTTTTGAAAGGATGAACGTCTGGGTCATCGGAGTGACGCCACGTGGTCCGTGGGAAGCCCGGGCCGGACGCCTCCTCGCTCCGGCGTGCGACCCGGGATCGGTCGGCTCGCGTCAACCCGCCGTGCCGGGCGGCAGCGTGACCCGGGCCGCGCGCCGTTCGCCGTCGAGGACCCGCAGGGCCTGCGTGAGGGTGGGGGCGTGCACTTCATGCTCCCCGCGCTGATGCATCAGGGCGAGTGCGTCCCGCAGGGCCGTCGCCTTGCTCACCAGGGCCTGGGCGGCGCGCAGTCCGCGATAGGTGTCGCCCGCGCGGGACGGGTTGATCCGGCCGAGCAGGTCGACCACGTCGAGGTAACGGTCGATCAACTCCGCCTCGGCGCGTGTCAGCGCGGGCAGCGGGGGCAGTTCGGGTGGCAGCATCGGCGCTCACCTCGCGCCGGGCAGGGCGTGGGAGGCCTTGCGACTCCGGATGATCTGGTCCACCAGGCCGTATTCCAGCGCCGCCTGCGCGTCCAGGATCTTGTCCCGCTCGATGTCGGCGTGCACCCGCTCCAGGGTCTGACCCGTGTGCCGTACGAGCATCTCCTCCAGCATCCGGCGGTTGCGCGTCAACTCCTCGGCCTGGATCGCCAGATCGCTCGCCTGGCCCTCGACCGGTTCGAGCAGTGACGGCTGATGGATCACCAAGCGGGCGTCAGGCAGCGCGAACCGCTTGCCCGGGGTGCCCGCGGCCAGCAGCACCGCGGCGCCCGACCCGGCCTGGCCCAGGCAGATGGTCTCCACGTCGCATCCGACGAACTGCATCGTGTCGTAGATCGCCGTCATCGCGCTGAACGAGCCGCCGGGGGAGTTGATGTACAGCGAGATGTCCTGGTCGGGCGACTGGTACTCGAGGTGCATGAACTGCGCCATCACGTCGTTCGCCGACGTGTCGTCGATCTGCGTCCCGAGGAACACGATCCGCTCCTCCAGGAGCTTCGAGTACGGATCCAGCGTCCGCTGCCCCGCGCTCGTGCGCTCGGTGAACTCGGGCAGGACATAGCGGGCGGACGGACGGTCCATGGCTCACGCCTCCTCATGAATCCTCTGATCGACTTCTGTCAAAAATGTACAGGACGTACGCAGCTTGGGGGTGATGCTCGGCTGACAGCGAAAATCCCCGCGGAGCACAGGGCTCCGTGGGGATCGGATGGGGCATGGAGGGGGTCAGTTGAGAGGGGCGGGGGCCGGGTCCCGTAGAACGTGATCGGCGGCTAACCGCGCGACGCGGCGAGTTCGTTGAGGGCGTTCAAGACGTCCAGGGGAGTGATTCTGTACGACTCCGGGGCTTCCGTCGCGTCGACGGTGAAGGTGAATCTGGCGCCGGCCTCCAGGTCGGGGATGTTGATGTGACCGGTGAACTCGGTGCCGGTCGTGAACTCCACCGTGGTCTTGGTGGTCTCAGTGGTCTCCTGGGCCCCGGTCTGGGCGGCACTCGCCGTGCCGCCGGCCGCGAGCACCGCACCCGCTGCCGCCGTACCCGAATGCCCCAGCAGCGAACGCCTGGACATGCTGGACATGTACCCCTCCTCGGTTGTCATGGCCGCCACCTGCGGGCGACTGCCCGGTCGTATGAACGAATCAGGCGCCCTGGGGCAGAACGGGATCTTCCGCTCTCCGAGGGTTGTCAGCGCCCCGGTTTAAGCTGGACGTCATGGCCTACGAGATTCCGGTGACGCAAGCCAGGGCTGAGCTCGCCGATCTGATCAACCGCGTGGTGTACGGCAGCGAACGCGTCGTCGTGACGCGGCACGGCAAGCCCCTCGTCGCCCTCGTCTCCGCCGCCGACCTGGAACGCCTCGAAGCGCTGCAGGAGCCCGCGGAGGAGCCGGTCATCAGCTCCGTCTCCACCGTCCGCGAGGTCGCCCCGGCACCACGCGAGAGGCAGCGCTTCGGGATCGCCGCGGAGCATCGGGGGCACAGCGCTTCGTAGGACGCGGTTGGCCCATCCGGTCGGGCGGGAGCAGGTGGGCGCGCACGGTCTCAGCGGGACGCCGTGAGTGTGGCGTGCCACTGAAACTCCGGAGCACTTGGCGGCCGTCGATCGGCTGTGCCAACAGCGTCTTCATCGGGGCGGGCGCTTCGGGGTGCGTCGGGTTCGAGTCCGGGTCCGAGGCCGATGGACGTCGAAGACCGTGCGCCCCCGTCCGCTACAGCGGGGGCGCACGGTCGGTCCGGTACGCGGATGCCGGATCCTCGGCCGGGGTTTCGGGGCGGTCCACCCGGCCGGTTCCAGTGGCTGGTCCTCGTGAGCGGCCGTGGCGGTCGGGGTGCCTGGCCGGATCGTCGGTTGGCGGTGTGTGGCCGGGTCTCTGGTTGGGTCCTTGGTTGGTTGTCCGGGGCAGATTGCCGGGTTGGTTGCCGTGGCCGGGGTGTCTGGTCGGGTTGTCGGCCCGGGATGTGCGGTCGGGTTCTGGTCAGGTCTCCGGTTGGGGCCTCGGTGAGTTCCCCGGGGCGGAATGTCGGGTTGGTTGTCATGGCCGGGGTGCCTGGGCGGATTGTTGGTCGGGGATGTGTGTGTGGCGGGATTTGCGGCCGGGCCCCGGCTGCGTGCCGGGCTTGGTCCTCGGTGAGTTCTCCGGGGCGGATCGTCGGGCCGGTTCCCGTGGTCGGGGTGCCTGGCCGGTTCGTCAGGCACGGCTCTCCGGTCGGCCCGGTCGGCCTGGTTGGGCCCCCGCGCGGGTTCTGGACGGGGCTTTGGTTGGGCCCCTGCTCGGGCTCAAGCCCGGCCCCGGGTGGGCCCTCAGTCAGGCACCCGCGCGGGGCCCTGACCGGGCTCCGGTCAGGGCCCCGCGCGGGCGCTGGCCCGGCCCGGGTGGGCCCTCAGTCGGGCCCCGGGGCCGGACGCCCCGCTCAGTTCACCAGGGCCGGCTCCCGTTCCGCTGACCGGGCGGCAGCCCCTCCGCGCTGCTTGAGCATGTTGCCCAGGAGTACCGCGCCCAGGCCGAGTGCGGCCCACCAGGTCAGGGTGAGGGCGGGGCCGGTGGCGGCGGCGCCGTCGAAGAAGGAGACGGAGCGCAGGAGGTTCGCGCCGGCGCCCGGCGGGAGCCACTGGCCGATCGTGCCGACCGGCTCGGGGAGCATGTGAGGGCTGGTGGAGACGCCGGAGAACGGGTTGCCGAAGAAGACGACCAGCAGGGCGCCCAGTCCGATGCCGGCCTGTCCGACCAGAGCGGCCAGACCGGCGACGGCGGCGCTCACCGCCAGCGTCGAGAGGCTCAGTACCCCGGCCTCGGCCCACCAGTTGCCGTCGAGCACGCCCAGCCAGCTGTGCGCGAGCGCGGCGCCGACCACGCCGACCAGGGCCGCGGCACCGACGAGGGCACCGGCCGCCGCCGTCCCGCGCAGCCCCAGGAGGGTGACCGCGGACCCGGCGGCGACCCCGGCCAGCGCCAACGGCAGCACGCTCGCGCCGAAGGCGGTGCCCCGCGGATCGTTGGCGGCGGCGGGTACCACGTCGGTGGTCGTGACCGAGGTCCCCTCAGGGGCTTGCTCGGCCACGGCCTGCTGCAACAGCTGGGCCACGAGCGGACTCGCCGCCGAGGCGGTCAGCAGCTCCGGTCCCTGCTGGGTGACGACGACCGCTCCGTATACGGTCCGGTCCTCGATCGCCTCCCGGGCGGCGGCCTCGTCGTCGTAGTGATGGATCTCGAAGGCGCCCTCCTGGCGCTCCAGCTGCTGCTGCACCTGCGCGGTCGCCGCCGCGGGCCCCGCCACACCGAGCGGCAGGTCGCGGGGTGCGGTGCGTGCGGCCGGCCAGGTGAAGGCCCAGAGCGCGAGGGCCACGACGGTCGGGATCAGCAGGATGACCGCGATCATGCGGCGGCCTTGGGGGAGTGGTGAGCGAGCCGCGGCGGGCGTAGCGGATGTGGTGGTCATGGTCTTCCTCGGTCGGGTCGGGGCAGCCCGGGGGCCGGACGCCGAAGGTGAGCGCTAAAAGAAGGATCGTTCGTTTTACTTACTCCCTCACCATCCTGCGACCGTGCCGCCTTGTCAAGAAGGAACGTTCGTTTTAGGTTGGTTGCCATGCCCCGTGTATCCCAGGAACGCCTCGACGCCCGGCGCCGCCAGATCCTCGACGCCGCCGCCCGCTGCTTCGCCCGCAACGGGTTCCACGCCACGTCGATGCAGGACGTGCTGAAGGAGGCCGACCTCTCGGCGGGAGCCGTCTACCGCTACTTCAGCGGCAAGGAGCAGCTCATCGCCGCGATCGTCACCGAGGTGCTGGGAGAGATCCGGGCGAAGTTCGAAGGCGCGGCCCGGCAGAGCCCGCCCCCGCCGCCCGACGTGCTGGTGACGTCCGTCCTGGACGAGATGCTCGGCGCGCACGCCGCCTGGGCTCCCGACGGGGGTACGGCCTTCCCCGGCCTGGTCGTCCAGGTGTGGGCGGAGACCCTGCGCAACGAAGAGCTCTCGGCACTTGTGGACAAGGGGTACGACGCGGTGCGCGCGGCCTGGGTCAAGGTCGTCCAGGGCTACCAGGACGCGGGCATGATGCGGGACGACGTACCGGCCGAGAGCGTCGCGCGGACCATGATCGCGCTGGCCCAGGGGTACATCGCGCAGCGGGCGCTCTTCGCCCCCGTACCCGTGACAGCGCTCAGGGAGGGACTTCAGGGGCTGATGAGCATGACGGGCTCCGACGCGCCCGCCGCCGGATCACAGCGCGGTTAACGTCACCGAAACGCCGCCCAATTAGCCTGCGCCCACGCCACCAGGGATTTGCCCGGTGGCCGCGGCAACCGGACCCCGCACGGTCCGGAGCGAGGATATGAGGTGGGACGCCGTGCAACTGACCCCGCACGAGCAGGAGAGGCTGCTGATCCATGTGGCCGCCGACGTGGCCGAGAAGCGCCGGGCGCGCGGGCTGAAGCTGAACCACCCGGAGGCCGTCGCCCTCATCACGGCGCACATCCTCGAAGGCGCGCGCGACGGTCGTACCGTGGCCGAACTCATGGCGTCCGGGCGGAAGTTGCTCACCCGGGACGACGTCATGGAGGGCATCCCCGAGATGATTCACGACGTCCAGGTCGAGGCGACCTTCCCGGACGGCACCAAGCTCGTCACCGTCCACGACCCGATCGTCTGACGGGGGAGGGCCAGCCATGATTCCCGGAGAGATCCTTTTCGCCGACGGGCCGATCGCCTACAACGAAGGCCGTGAGGTCATCCGGCTCACCGTCCTCAACGCCGCCGACCGGCCCGTCCAGGTCGGCTCCCACTACCACTTCGCCGAGGCCAACCCCGGCCTGGAGTTCGACCGCGCCGCCGCGCGCGGCAAGCGGCTGAACGTCGCCGCCGGCACCGCCGTGCGCTTCGAGCCCGGGATCCCCGTCGACGTCGAACTCGTACCGCTCACCGGCGCCCGCGTGGTGCCCGGCCTGCGCGGGGAGACCGGAGGTGCTCTCGATGCCTGAGATATCGCGTGCCGCGTACGCCGACCTGTTCGGTCCCACCACCGGCGACCGCATCCGGCTCGCCGACACCGATCTGCTGATCGAGATCGAGGAGGACCGTTCCGGCGGGCCGGGACTCGCCGGTGACGAGGCCGTGTTCGGCGGGGGCAAGGTCATCCGCGAATCCATGGGGCAGGCGCGTGCTACGCGCGCAGACGGCACCCCGGACACGGTCATCACGGGCGCCGTCATCGTCGACCACTGGGGCATCGTCAAGGCCGACATCGGCATCCGCGACGGCCGGATCACCGGGATCGGCAAGGCGGGCAACCCCGACACGATGGACGGGGTGCACCCGGACCTCGTCATCGGTCCGGAGACCGAGGTCATCGCGGGCAACGGGCGGATCGTGACGGCCGGCGCCATCGACGCGCACGTGCACCTGATCTGCCCGCAGATCGCGGACGAGGCCCTCGCCTCCGGCATCACGACGCTCGTCGGCGGCGGCACCGGCCCGGCCGAGGGCTCCAAGGCGACGACCGTCACCCCCGGCCCCTGGCATCTTGCGCGGATGCTGGAGGCGATGGAGCAGTACCCGCTCAACTTCGGTCTGCTCGGCAAGGGCAATACCGTCTCGCACGAGGCGATGCTGTCGCAGATCCGCGGCGGCGCGCTCGGCCTGAAGCTGCACGAGGACTGGGGCTCGACCCCCGCTGTCATCGACGCCGCCCTGACGGTCGCCGACCGGACCGGTGTCCAGATCGCCATCCACACGGACACCCTCAACGAGGCCGGTTTCGTGGGCGACACGCTCGCCGCGATAGGCGGGCGCGGCATCCACGCGTACCACACCGAGGGCGCCGGAGGTGGGCACGCGCCCGACATCATGACCGTGGTCTCCGAGCCGCACGTCCTGCCCAGCTCCACCAACCCGACCCGGCCCTACACCGTCAACACCGCCGAGGAACACCTCGACATGCTGATGGTCTGCCACCACCTCAACGCGGCCGTCCCCGAGGACCTCGCCTTCGCCGAGTCCCGCATCCGGCCGTCCACCATCGGGGCCGAGGACATCCTCCACGACCTCGGCGCCATCTCGATCATCTCCTCCGACTCGCAGGCCATGGGCCGGGTCGGCGAGGTCATCATGCGGACCTGGCAGACCGCACACGTCATGAAGCGGCGGCGGGGCGCGCTGCCGGGAGACGGGCGCGCGGACAACCGGCGGGTACGGCGGTACGTCGCCAAGTACACGATCAACCCGGCGCTCGCGCAGGGCCTGGCGACGGAGATCGGCTCCGTCGAGACCGGCAAGCTCGCCGACCTCGTGCTGTGGGAGCCCGCGTTCTTCGGCGTCAAGCCGCACCTCGTCGTCAAGGGCGGGCAGATCGCGTACGCGCAGATGGGCGACGCCAACGCGTCCATCCCCACGCCGCAGCCGATCCTGCCCCGGCCGATGTACGGGGCGATCGGGCGGGCGCCCGCCTCGAACTCGTTCAACTTCGTGGCGCCGCTCGCGATCGAGGACGGGCTGCCCGAGCGGCTCGGGCTGGGGAAGCGGTTCGTCGCGATCGAGTCGACGCGGGGGGTGACCAAGGCGGACCTGCGCGAGAACGACGCCCGGCCGCGCGTTCAGGTCGACCCCGACAGCTTCGCCGTGCACATCGACGGGGAACTGGTCGAGGCCACGCCTGCCGCCGAACTGCCCATGGCCCAGCGGTACTTCCTCTTCTGAGGGCGTTCTGATGTCACGGGCAGCACTACTCGTCCTGGCCGACGGCCGGTTTCCCGCCGGGGGGCATGCGCACTCCGGCGGGGCCGAGGCGGCCGTCAAGGCGGGGCGGATCACTGGGGCGGCGGGGCTGGAGTCGTTCTGCCGGGGGCGGCTGCATACGGCGGGGCTGGTGGCTGCCTCGCTGGCCGCGGCCGCCGCGCTGGGGATCGACCCGGTGTCGCTGGACGCGGCCGCGGACGCGCGGACGCCGTCGCCCGCGTTGCGCGTTGCCGCGCGGAAGCTGGGGCGGCAGTTGATGCGGGCGGCCCGGGCGACGTGGCCTTCGGCCGAACTCGACGCGTTGGCACGGGAGTTCCCCAAGGGGGCGCATCAGCCCGTTGTGCTCGGGCTGGCCGCCCGGGCCGCCGGGCTCGGGCCCTCTGACGCCGCGTACTGCTCCGTGTACGAGAGCGTCAGTGGGCCGGCGACCGCGACCGTGCGGTTGTTGAGCCTTGATCCGTTCGACGCCACGGCGGTGTTGGCGCGGTTGGCGTCGGAGATGGACCTCGTGGTGCGGGAGGCGGTCGAGGCGGCTCGGGGAGTGGTCGACGGTGGCGTTGATGTGCTGCCTGCGGCTTCGGGGCCGTTGCTGGAGATCAGTGCGGAGGTGCATGCCGCGTGGCCTGTACGCCTGTTCGCCTCGTAGGAGAGTTCCGCCCCCGCCGCCCCTACCCGTCCCATCCTCCAGGGGCTCCGCCCCTTCGACCCCGCCAGGGGGCTCCGCCCCCTGGACCCCCGGGCCTGTACCCACCCACCACCCGACTCGGTAGGTCAGGAAGCGGGCCTCGCACCCCCCTCAGCCCGTCCGGCGTTCGAGAACGAGGCCGCAGTTCGAGAACGAGACCGCAGTCCGGGGACGAGGCCGCAAGGCCGACCCACCACCCACCGGGCCGCACACTTCCAGCCCACCCCAGGCACCCTCAGCCCGTCCGGCGCTTGAGGACGAGGCCGTTCAGGCCGATGAACCACCCACTCGCCCGCACTGTCCCACCCACCCGGGGGTCCGGGGCGGAGCCCCGGGGATGGGACGGGTAGGGGCGGCGAGGGCGAGAACGTCGGCAGCGGTCGGAGACTGACTGGTGGTGACCAAGTGAAGTGGCCGTGGTCGGAAGGATCACGGTCGGAGACCCTCGTGGCCGAAAGACAGGAGCCGCACAGATGCACCTCGACCACACCCACACCCACGACGGCCCTTCGGCCGTCAGCGCGGACGCGCACCGCGCCGACGGAGGCCGCCGTGCCCTGCGCATCGGCCTCGGCGGCCCCGTCGGCTCCGGCAAGACGGCCACCGTGGCGGCACTCTGCCAAGCCCTGCGGGACGAGCTGTCCCTGGCCGTCGTCACCAACGACATCTACACCCGCGAGGACGCCGAGTTCCTGCTGCGCGAGGCCGTGCTGCCGCCCGAGCGGATCACCGCGGTCGAGACGGGGGCGTGCCCGCACACCGCGATCCGGGACGACATCTCCGCGAACCTGGAAGCCGTGGAGGACCTGGAGGACGAGGTGGGCCCCCTCGACCTCATCCTCGTCGAGTCCGGCGGTGACAACCTGACCGCGACCTTCTCCAGGGGTCTCGTGGACGCGCAGATCTTCGTCATCGACGTGGCCGGCGGGGACGACATCCCGCGCAAGGGCGGCCCCGGTGTCACCACCGCCGACCTGCTCGTCGTCAACAAGACCGACCTCGCCCCGTACGTCGGCTCCGACCTCGGCCGGATGGCCGCGGACGCCAAGGCACAGCGGGCCGAACTGCCGGTCGTGTTCCAGTCGTTGAGGAGTGAGCCGGGGGTCACGGCCGTGGCGGTCTGGGTGCGGGAGCAGCTGACCGCGTGGACGGCATGACGACCGCCGGAGTACGGGCCACCGCACGGATCGCGGCCCGGCGAGACGGACGGGGCGGCACGGCCCTGCCCGTACTGGAGGGCGAGGGCCCCCTTGCCCTGCGCCGGACCAGGGCGAGCGGCGACGAGGCGCGCGTCATGCTCGTCGGGGCCATGAGCGGGCCGCTCGGCGGTGACCACTTCACCGTCGAGGCACAGGCCGGGGAAGGCGCCCGACTGCACTTCGGGTCGGCCGCCGCCACCATCGCCCTGCCGGGGCAGGCCAAGGGCGAGGCCCGGTACGACGTACGGCTCACCGTGGCCGACGCAGCCGAACTGCACTGGCTGCCCGAGCAGTTGATCTCCGCGCAGGGCAGCGAGCTGTACGTCTCCTCGCGCGTCGACCTCGCACCGGGCGCCCGGCTGGTGTTCCGTGAGGAGCAGGTCCTCGGGCGTGCCGGGGAGGACCCCGGGCGGCTGACCAGCCGGCTCACCGTGCGACTCGGAGGACGCCCCCTGCTCGACCAGGAGGTGGCCTGCGGGCCAGAGGCACCGGGTGGCTGGGACGGCCCCGCCGTGCTGGCGGGACACCGCGCGCTGGGGCAACTCGTCGTCGTACGACCGGAGTTCGGGGAGCGGAAGCCCGAGGTCCGGCTCTTCGGCGAGTGTGCCGCGCTCACCCCGCTCGCCGGGCCCGCCGTCCTCGTGACGGCACTCGCGCAGGACGCGCTGCGGCTCCGGCGAGTGCTGGACGAGGCTCTGGAGTCACTGGGCCGGTAGAGAGGGAGCGAGGGTATGAGGGAGGGAGCGGATGAATGAGAAGACCCTGTCGCACCTGCGTCCTTCAAGCCTCCTGCCTGATCACCCCGATCGCCCCGATCACCCGGCCCCCGATCACCTGATCAGCGACAAGCTCACACCCCGCGCCCGTCCAGCCAGGCGTCCTCCGCCGCGTAGTCGAACAGGTCGCCGTACAACTGGAACATCTTGGCGTACGCCTCCCGCCAGTCCCGTCCGGCGAGCCGGTGGCTGATCCACTCGACCGTCTCCGGGAGCGACTCCGCGTACCGGACCACCGGGCGGTAGCCCAACTCCCTTTCCGCCGCTGCCATGTCACAGATCACGGGCACCGGGACCGACCACGGTGTGTCGCCCACGGTGGGCGACGGGGCGGGGCCGTCGACGAGGACGTTCTCGGCCTCGACGCCCATCACCGCGTCGATCGCCGCCGCGATCTCCGTGACCGTGGGCGCGTCGGGATCGACGGCGTTGAGGGCGCGCGTTCCCGGTCGCGCGGCGGCCAGGCGGATCAGCTCGGCGATGTTGTGCACGCTCGCCGGGTGGAAGCGGCTCTCGCCGCCGTGGGCGAGTACGCGCCGGCGGCGGCCGTCCAGGTTGCGCTTCACGAAGTAGAGCTCGCGGGGCGTTCGGCAGTGCGGCCCGTGAATGGCGCCCGCGCGCAGCAACGTCGTCGGCAACTGGTCGGCGGCGTCGAGGAGTTCACGCTCCAGGCCCGCCTTGCGCGTGCTGTAGGAGGTCTCGCCCGGCCGTACGGTCCGCTGGTCCTCCCGCAGGGGCACCGGGTACTCGGGGAAGCCGTCCGGCTCCGCCTGGGTGTCGAAGTTGCGGCCCTCGTCGTCCTCGTACACCGAGATGCTGGAGATCACCACGGCCGAGCCGATCCGGTCGGCCAGTGCGGTCAGCTGCCGTGCGTGCTCGGGGCCGTAGGCGACCATGTCGACCAGCACGTCACAGCCGTCGCCGATCGCGGCGGCGAGAGCGGCGTCGTCGCTCCGGTCCGCACGTGTGACGTGTACCCCGTCGGGCCAGCTCTCGTCGCGTCCGCCGCCCCGCGAGAGGGCCGTCACCTCCCAGTCGTCCCGCGCCAGCGCGCCCACGGCGGCGCGGCCGATCTGTCCCGTCGCTCCGATCACCACAGCACGTCTCATGCGGCGACCGTACGGGCTCACCCGGCGAGATCCCACCCGATCTGCTCTCGGCAGATCGCGCGCCTCAACTCAGCGGCAGCCGAGGGAACTTGCGCTCCTTCGCCGCCTCGGCGTCCTCCGCCTTCGCGACCGCCGCGTACTTGTCGACGTACTCCTGCTGGGAGAGCGAGAGGATCGCGTACATGATCTCGTCGGTGATGGCGCGCAGGACGGCCTTCTCGTTCTCCATGCCGGCATAGCGGGAGAAGTCGAGAGGCTCGCCGAAGCGGATCACCACGGGGTGGATGTTCGGGATGATCTTGCCCGGCGGCTGCGCCTCGAACGTGCCGATCATCGCGCAGGGGATCACCGGGACCTGCGCCTTGAGGGCCATGACCGCCACGCCGACCTTGCCCTTGTAGAGGCGGCCGTCGTGGGAGCGGGTGCCCTCGGGATAGATACCGAGCAGGTCGCTCTTGCGCAGTACACCGAGCCCCTCGCGGATAGCGGCCTGGCCCGCCTCCTTGCCGGAGCGGTCGACCGGGATCTGCCCGGCACTGCGGAAGAATGCGGCCGTCAGGCGCCCTCTGATGCCGGGGCCCGTGAAGTACTCGGCCTTCGCGAGGAAGGTGATGCGCCGTTTGAGGACGGCGGGCATCAGGAAGTGGTCCGAGAACGACAGATGGTTGCCCGCGACGATGGCCGGGCCCGACGACGGTACGTGTTCGAGGCCCTCTATTCGAGGGCGGAAGACCAGTCTCAGCAGCGGTCCGAGAATCACGTACTTGAGCAGGTAGTAGAACACCGCGCACTCCTCTGTTCCCCCGGGGGAGCGATCAGTTTAGGCGCGTCCGTCGTCGGGCGTCACCACCAAGGTGTCACTCTCTGTCGTCCGATGGCATTGCTCGGCCCGTAGACGCCAGTAGACACAGCCCTCGGCCGGTGACACGCCGGCTTTCAGACCCCCTGCGTCAGCACCTTCTCCAACGCCCCAAGGGCACCCTGGAGTTCCTCGGCGGTGATGGTCAGCGGCGGAGCCAGCCGGATCGTCGAGCCGTGGGTGTCCTTGACCAGGATGCCTTCACCCATGAGGCGCTCGCTGATCTCGCGCCCGGTGCCGATCGCCGGGTCGATGTCGACGCCTGCCCACAGCCCGCGCGCCCGGAAGCCGACGACCCCCCTGCCCACCAACGTCTCCAGACCGCCCCGCAGGACGACGCCCAGCTCGGTGGCCCGGCGCTGGAACTCGCCGGTGCGCAGCAGCTCGACCACCGCCGAGCCGACCGCCGCGGCCAGCGGGTTGCCGCCGAAGGTCGAACCGTGCTCGCCGGGGTGGAGCACCGACAGCACGTCCCGGCGCGCGACCACCGCCGACACGGGCACGATGCCGCCGCCGAGGGCCTTGCCGAGGAGCACCATGTCCGGCAGGACGCCCTCGTGCTCCACGGCCAGCGTGCGGCCGGTGCGGCCCAGGCCCGACTGGATCTCGTCCGCGATGAACAGGCAGTTCGTACGGCGGGTCAGGTCGCGGACGCCGGTGAGGTAACCCTCGTCGGGGATGATCACGCCCGCTTCGCCCTGGACGGGCTCGATCAGCACGGCGGCCGTCGTCTCGTCGACCGCCGCCTCCAGCGCGGCCAGGTCGTTGTACGGGACCACGCGGAAGCCCGGTGTGAAGGGGCCGAAGCCGGTGCGGGCCACCGGGTCGGTCGAGAAGCTGACGATGGTCGTCGTACGGCCGTGGAAGTTGTCGGCCGCCACCACGATCGTCGCCTGGTCGGCGGGCACGCCCTTCACCTCGTACGCCCACTTGCGGGCCACCTTCACGGCGCTCTCCACGGCCTCGGCGCCCGTGTTCATCGGCAGGACCATGTCCAGGCCGGTCAGCTCGGCGACGCCCTCGGCGAACTCGGCGAGCTTGTCGTTGTGGAAGGCGCGCGAGGTGAGGGTGAGCGTGTCGAGCTGGCGGTGCGCGGCCTCGATCAGGGCCGGGTGTCGGTGGCCGAAGTTGAGGGCGGAGTAGCCGGCCAGCATGTCCAGATAGCGGCGGCCCTCCACGTCCTCCACCCAGGCGCCCTCGGCTCGCGCGACGACCACGGGCAGCGGGTGGTAGTTGTGCGCGAGGACCGGCTCCTCGGCACGGATCAGGTCGTCGGACGAACGCGTGCGGGCGAGTGCGGTCATGAGCGGATCTCCTGAGTGCAGCACTTGATGCCGCCGCCGGCCTTGTGGAACTCCGACAGGTCGACGGGGACGGGAACGTAGCCGTGGCGCGCGAGCTCGGCGGCCAGCGCCTCGGCCCGCGGTGAGATGAAGACATGGCGGCCGTCGGACACCGAGTTCAGGCCGAAGGCCAGCGCGTCCTCGCGGGTGGCGAGCACCGCGTCCGGGTAGAGCCGGGCGAGCACCTCGCGGCTGCCCGGCGAGAACGCCTCCGGGTAGTACGCGATGTTGTTCTCGTCGTTGTTCTCGTCCAGAACGAACAGCGCCGTGTCCAGATGGTAGAACAGCGGGTCCACCAGCCGCAGACCGATCACCGGGACACCGAAGAACTCCTGCACCTCGCGATGCGCCTCGGGCGTCGTACGGAATCCGGTGCCGGCCAGGACGTACCGGCCCGTCGGGATCAGGTCGCCCTCGCCCTCGCACACCGATTCGGGCCGGTACACGTCGTACCCGGCGGTCTTGAACCAGGTGTCGTAGGCGACGGACTCGGGGCGCCGCTCGGGCGCGTGGAACAGCGAGCCGAAGACACGGCCCGCGAGGACGAGCGCGGAGTTCGCCGCGAAGACCATGTCGGGCAGACCCGCGACCGGCTCCACGGTGTCCACGGCGTGGCCGTGGGCGCGGTAGGCGCGGATCAGGTCCTGCCACTGGTCCTGCGCGAGATCGACGTCGACGGGTACATCGGGATGCATCCAGGGGTTGATCGCGTACTGCACGGCGAAATGTCTGGGTTCACAGACGAGAAAGCGCCGGGGGCGCGGCACACGGCTGTCGGGCACAGAGGGGTTCCTCCGCTTCCTGCGGTGTCGGGCTGAGGGATGACACCAAGGTAAGAACCGGGGGAGAGGAGCGACAAGCGACGAGCGTTGCGTGTCGGCGCAGGAATCCTGCGTGCTGGGGCTGCTCAGCGCACGGTTGGTGCGTCGTGCACGGTCCCCGCCTCGGGGCCGTGTGTGGCCCCCGCCTCGGGGCTCTCGGGCAGCAGGTGCGAGAGCACCATGTAGCTGATCGTCTTCCGGATGAACGGCTCCGCCCTGATCCGCTCCAGCACCTCCTCGAAGTGCTCCACATCGACGGCCCGCACATGCAGCAGCGCGTCCGCGCCACCGGTCACCGTCATCGCCGCGGTGATCTCCGGATGGTTCCGTACGACCTCCGCGAGCCGCCGGGGCGGCGCCGCGCCCTCGCAGTACACCTCGACGTACGCCTCTGTGCGCCAGCCCAGCGCCGCGGGCTTCACCGTGGCCGTGAACCCGGTGATCACCCCGGTCTCACGCAGCCGGTCCACGCGCCGCTTCACCGCGGTGGACGACAGACCGATGGCCGCGCCGATCTCGGCGAAACTGGTTCTGGCGTTCGCCACCAGAGCCGTGACGATCTTGCGGTCGAGCTCGTCGAACATCGCGGACTTGCTGTTCATGCGGGCACTGTATCCAGCGACGACCGCCCGGAGACGGTGTCCGCCGCCCGCGCATGTGCAGGCGTGCGAATTGCTCCTACACTCCACGTTCATGCTGCGCGCGCTCGCCGTCGATGACGAGAAACCGTCCCTGGAGGAACTCCTCTACCTCCTGAACGCGGACCCCCGGGTCACCAGTGCCGAGGGCGCGAGCGACGCGACCGAGGCGCTGCGCCGGATCAACCGGGCCCTGGAGTCCGGCCCCGACGGCCCCGAGGCGATCGATGTCGTCTTCCTCGACATCCATATGCCCGGCCTCGACGGCCTCGACCTGGCGCGGCTGCTCACCGGCTTCGCCCGGCCGCCGCTCGTCGTGTTCGTCACCGCCCACGAAGGCTTCGCCGTCCAGGCCTTCGACCTCAAGGCCGTCGACTACGTGCTCAAGCCCGTCCGCAGAGAGCGCCTCGCCGAGGCCGTACGACGGGCCGCCGAGCTCCTCGACTCCACCCCGCCGATACCGGTGCACGAACCCGACCCGGACCACATACCCGTCGAGCTCGGCGGAGTGACCCGCTTCGTGGCCGTCGAGGACATCACCCACGTCGAGGCCCAGGGCGACTACGCGCGGCTGCACACCGGCCAGGGCAGCCACCTCATCCGCATCCCGCTGTCCACCCTCGAAGAACGCTGGCGCTCCCGCGGCTTCGTCCGCATCCACCGCCGCCACCTCGTCGCCCTGCGCCACATCGGCGAGCTCCGCCTGGACGCGGGCACCGTGAGCGTCCTGGTGGGCGAGATCGAACTCCAGGTCAGCCGTCGCCACGCCCGCGAGCTGCGTGACCTGCTGATGCGCCGGACCACGAGCTGAGGAGGCGGACATGCCCCACGATCCGAGCGAACGCCGCGTCGTCGTCACCGGGGTGCCCCGGCGCACCCGCCGCACGTCCGGCTACTACCGCCCCCGCACCGAGATCGACGAACAGACCACCCTCGGCCACACCTACGTCCGCTCCCTCATGCGCAGCCAGCTCCGCTCCGCCGTGGGCGTGTTCGCGGTCCTCGTGCTGCTCGTCGGCCCGCTGCCCCTGGTGTTCTACTCGATGCCGGACAGCTCGGGCCTCGAATGGGCCGTCCTCGGCTTCGGCGTCTACCCGCCCCTGGTCCTGCTCGCCCGCTGGCACGTCCGGCGCGCCGAACGCAACGAGCGGGACTTCGTCCGGCTCGTCGAGGACCGCTGAGCCCATGAACGAGAGCGCACGATGACCGAGAACGCACGATGAACGAGAACTACGCCGTCCCCGCGGTCGCCCTCGTCGTCGTGGCCACCGTGTTCGTCGGCGCGTTCGGCCTGCGCATCTCGCGCACGACGTCCGACTTCTACGTCGCCTCCCGCACGGTGGGCCCGAGACTGAACGCCGCCGCGATCAGCGGCGAGTACCTGTCCGCCGCCTCCTTCCTGGGCATCGCCGGCCTCGTGCTCGTCCAGGGCCCCGACATGCTCTGGTACCCGGTCGGCTACACCGCGGGCTACCTCGTCCTCCTCCTCTTCGTCGCCGCCCCCCTGCGCCGCTCGGGCGCGTACACCCTGCCGGACTTCGCCGAGGCCCGGCTCGCCTCCCCGGCGGTACGGCGGCTGGCGGGGGCCTTCGTGGTCGGGGTCGGCTGGCTGTACCTGCTGCCCCAGCTCCAGGGCGCGGGGCTGACCCTGGCCGTGCTCACCGACGCGCCCGACTGGCTCGGCGGCGTGATCGTCGCGGCCGTCGTGGTCGCCACGGTCGCCGCGGGCGGCATGCGCAGCATCACCTTCGTACAGGCGTTCCAGTACTGGCTCAAACTCACCGCCCTGCTCGTCCCCGCCCTCTTCCTGGTCCTCGCCTGGCAGGGCGACGGCGCGCCGCGGCACGCCTTCGACGAACAGGCGACCTTCCGCGAACAGCGGGTCGTCCGCGTCGACGACAGCCTCGACCTCAAGCTCACCCGCCCGCTGAACATCACCGCCACCGGCACCGTCAACGGCCGCGCCTACGAGGACGAGCGCGTCGACCTGCCCGCGGGCACCCACCGCATCGACCGCGGCACCCGCCTGACCTTCGCCGAGGGCGACCCCGTCCCCGTGGCCGACCGCGGCAGCAACGGCGGCATGTCGACCTCGCTCGCCGAGGGCCGCGAGCAACGCCCGCTGTACGCCACGTACGGACTCATCCTCGCCACCTTCCTCGGCACCATGGGCCTGCCCCACGTGGTCGTCCGCTTCTACACCAGCCCGCACGGCGTCGCCGCCCGCCGCACCACCGTGGTCGTCCTGGGGCTGATCGGCGCCTTCTACCTCCTCCCGCCCGTCTACGGCGCCCTGGGGCGGCTGTACGCCCCCGAGCTCACCCTCACCGGCGACGCCGACGCGGCCGTGCTGCTCCTGCCCGACCGGATGATCGGCGGGCTCGGCGGAGACCTGCTGGGCGCGCTGGTGGCGGGCGGGGCGTTCGCGGCGTTCCTGTCCACCGCGTCCGGGCTGACCATGGCCGTGGCGGGCGTCGTCACACAGGACGTGCTGCCCGCGCGCGGGGTACGGCACTTCCGGCTCGGCACGGTGCTCGCCATGGCCGTACCGCTCGCCGCGAGCGTGCTGGTGGGCGGGCTGCCGGTGGCCGACGCGGTCGGACTCGCCTTCGCCGTGTCCGCCTCGTCGTTCTGCCCGCTGCTCGTGCTCGGCATCTGGTGGCGGCGGCTGACCCCGCCGGGCGCGGCCGCCGGGATGCTGATCGGCGGCGGATCGGCGCTGGTCGCGGTCGCGGCGACCATGGCCGGATATCCCGGGGGCGGCACGCTGCACGCGCTGCTCGCCTGGCCCGCACTCTGGTCGGTGCCGCTGGCGTTTCTGACGATGGTGCTGGTGTCGCTGGCCACGCCCGGAAAGGTGCCGGCGGGGACGGCGGCCGTCCTGGCGCGGTTCCATCTGCCGGAGGAACTGGCCGGCGGTCAGGTGCGGGCCGCCGTCGACGAGAAGGAGATCGAGGCGTGGAGGCGGTGAGCGGTGAGATGAACGGATTCGTCGCCGGGCTGGTCGTGGCCGTGCTGCCGCTGCTCGCGGCCGGTTTCTGGCTCGGCCGCCGTACCGCCCGGCCACGGGCGCTCGGCGGGCTCGGCACCCCCGTCGAGCACGCCACCTTCCAGACCCTGCACACCGCCTCGCTCGCCGCACCCCCGCTCCGCGCGGGCCTCACCGAGGAGACGGCCCGCAAGTCCGCCAGGCGGCTGCGCAGCCTGCTCGGCACGGACGCGCTGTGCCTCACCGACCACGACTCGGTCCTAGCCTGGGACGGCGTGGGCGAGCACCACCGCGCCGAGATCACGGAACGGCTCGGCGCCCCCCTGGAGACCGGCCGCGGCGAGGCCTTCCGGCTGACGTGCGAGGAACAGGACTGCCCGCTGCGCTGGGCCGTCGTCGCCCCCCTCACCGTCGACGACCGCGTCCACGGCGCCCTCGTCGCCTGCGCGCCCCGCGAATCCGCCGTCCTCGTCCGGGCCGCCGGAGAGGTCGCCCGCTGGGTCTCCGTACAGCTGGAGCTGGCCGACCTGGACCAGTCCCGCACCCGTCTCATCGAGGCCGAGATCAAGGCCCTGCGCGCCCAGATCTCCCCGCACTTCATCTTCAACTCGCTCGCGGTCATCGCCTCGTTCGTCCGCACCGACCCCGAGCGCGCCCGCGAACTCCTCCTGGAATTCGCCGACTTCACCCGCTACTCGTTCCGCAGACACGGCGACTTCACCACCCTCGCCGACGAACTCCACGCCATCGACCACTACTTGGCGCTCGTGAGGGCCCGCTTCGGCGACCGCCTCTCCGTCACCCTCCAGATCGCCCCCGAGGTCCTGCCGGTCACGCTGCCCTTCCTCTGCCTGCAACCCCTGGTGGAGAACGCCGTCAAGCACGGCCTGGAGGGCAGGACTGTGACTGCCGCAGGCAAGAGCCACATCAGCATCACCGCCCAGGACGCGGGAGCCGAGGCCCTGGTCGTCATCGAGGACGACGGCGTCGGCATGGACCCCGAACTGCTGCGCCGCATCCTCTCCGGCGACGTCAGCCCCTCGGGCGGCATCGGGCTGTCCAACGTCGACGACCGGCTCCGCCAGGTCTACGGCGACGACCACGGCCTCGTCATCGAGACCGCGGTCGGGGCGGGCATGAAGATCACCGCCCGGCTGCCGAAGTACCAGCCGGGCGTGCATTCGGGGGGACGGCTGTCCCGCGAATGAGGGTCAGGTGGCGCGCTGCGCGCTCAGGTGCTGCGCGATGCCACCATGCCCAGTGTGATCATGCCGAGGACCACCCAGCCGAACCACAGCCAGCCGTTCGACCCGAGGGCCACCGAATAGGCCGTCACCACGACGAGCCCACCGACGGTGAGCACCCCCATCGCCTTCGTAGAACCGGGCATCGCGACACCCTCCTCAGACTTCGTCACCCTCCATGGTGCCCCCGTTTTCGGGAACAACAGTGCATACGACGAAATGAGTGGTCCTCTTCCAGCCGTTGTCGCTGATCCAGTAGTCGGAGGCGTAGAAACTGGGGTCGTACCCGTAGTCCTCCGGCGGCAGATCCCTCTCGCAGGCCGCGCGCGCCCGGTTCTTCGCCTCCTCGAACGTCGTCTCCGGGGCCATCCGGGTGAATCCGAGCACCCGCTCGTCGTGCGGTTCCTCGCAGGACACGAGCCGGGCGCCGGTGTCGCTGAGCTGGTCGAGGCAGTCCTGCTTCTGCATGGTGGCCGTGTCGATGAACTTCATGCCCGGCTCGCGATGGTCCCCGATCGGCCCGAACACCGGCCGGTGCGCGCCCATCAGCAGACACACGACGCGGTGCCCGGCGGTGTCGAAGCCGTCGTCGGTCGGGATCACGGCGTACGTACGGATGTCCGCGAGCTTCTCGCGGGCCTCCTCGGTGAGCTGCTCGCACTGGGCGGCGCCGCCCGCGCGGGCGTCCTGAGCGGAGGCGGCCTCGTACACCGCCATCACCTGTCCGTCGGTGTCGTGGCTGACGCACTGCCGTACGACCTGGAGCCGGGGCGTGCCGGTGAAGGGCGCGTCCGGCCAGGCGGCGTTCACGCAATCGCCGTCCTTGAGCGGTTCGGTCAGCCCGACGGCGTCCCCGTACGGCTTCCCGTCGGCATCGCCGTCCTCCGGCAGTATCCCCATCGCGTACCAGGCCCCGCCGCCCAGGAGGGCCAGCCCGAGCGCGGACGCCACGACGGCTTGCACGACACGGGAGCGCTGACGCCGGCGACGTCCGGTGCCCGTGACCGTGGCACGTGGGGCAGGCCAGGCGAGCGGGGTCTCGTGGCGGACGGGCCACTCCTCGCGGACCGGCGGTGCCGAGGACCCCTGCGCGGCGGACGGGCCGTACCAGGGTTCGGCGGGGCCGGGGTTCCGAGGGGCCGCCGTCCGTGTCGCCCCGTCCGCCCACTGCGGCTGCGACCCCAGGTCGAGCTGGGTCCGGGGGTGCGTCTGCGGCGTCACGATCGCGGACAGGGCGGCCTCGGCCTCCTCCACGGCGATCCGGTGGACGGGGTCCTTGGCGAGCATGGCGGCCAGCACCGCTTCCAAGGCGCCCGCCCGCAGCGTCGGACGCGGCTCCTCCAGTACGACCGCGGTGAGCGCCGCGAGCTCCGAGTCCCGCTCGAAGGGGCTGTACCCCTCGACGGCGTAGTAGAGCGTGCAGCCCAGCGAGAACAGGTCGGCCGCGGCCGTCGGCGGCCCGCCCTGCGCCCGCTCCGGGGCCAGATACCCGGCGGTGCCGACCAGCACGGACGTGCGCGTGTACCGGGTCTCGCCGCCGTCCGGCTGCACGGAGATGCCGTAGTCGGTGAGCAGGATCCGGGCGTACGGCGACCCGGTGCGGTCGGGCGCCAGGAGGATGTTGGCCGGCTTCACGTCCCGGTGCATGACGCCCCGCTCGTGCCCGGCGGTCAGCGCGTCCAGCACGGCCAGCCCGATGCGGGCGCACTCGGCGGGGGCGAGGGGCCCGCGCCGGGTGACCAGGGCGCGCAGGTCGAGGGCGCCCGCCACGTACTCCATGACGATCCAGGGCAGGCCCTCGTGCTCCAGCACGTCGTGCACGGTCACCACGTGCGGGTGGCCGCGCAGCCCGGCGGCGTGCCGGGCCTCGGCGCGGGCCCGCGCGACCCGGGCCGCGCGGTCCAGGTCGGCCTCGGCCGGGTCACGGAACACGATCTCCTTGAGCGCGACCTCACAGGCCAGCTGCTGGTCGTGGGCCAGCCAGACATGGCCCATGCCGCCGCTGCCCAGCCGGTTCAGCAGGAGGTACCGGTCGGCGATGACCCGGCCGACTCCCGACTGCGGTGATCCTGATGCCATCGGGTCACTCCCGGGATTCCGCGGTGCCTGGGCGGTGCCTCGCCTGTGCCTGGACCGGGCTCTCGGCGGGGACGTCGGGGGCGGCCGGGTCACCGGACGACACCGGTTCGCTCGACACAGGGCCGCTGGATGCCGGTTCGCTGAACACCGGGTCGTCGGGCGCGGGATCGGGGGGCCGTGCGCTCGACGTGGTGGGCGCCGGGTCCATGGGGTCCGGGGGCGGCGGCTTCTCGACGGGCGTCGACTCACTGCCCGACGGGGTGATGCCGCCGCCTGGTGTGTCTTCGCCTCCGGGGGTGCCGCCGCCACTTGGTGGGTCGCCGCCTCCGGGGGTGTCTCCACCTCCAGGTGCGTTGCCATCACCCGCAGTGTTGCCACCACCCGGTGTGTCGCCACCTCCAGGTGTGTTCCCGGCCCCTGGTGTGTCTCCGCCTCCCGACGGTGACTCCTCGCCCGGTGACGATTCCCCGGCCCCGCCCGGCGAGGACTCCGGCTCCGAGGGGTCGGTGGTGCCGGGATCCGGATCCGAGGTGTCCGTGCTGCCGGGATCCGGATCCGTCTCCGTCTCCGAGGAGCCGGAGTCGTAGCCCTCACCCGAACCCGACCCCCCGGAGGACCCCTGGTCGACGCTCAACATCACATACGCCCCGAACGGCAGAGGCGTCGTCGGCCCCGGATCGGACCCGGTCACCACCGCGTCCCCGGGCGGCAGTTCGTCCCCGGTGTGGCCGGCGGCGAGGCCCTCCTCGGACAGCCGCTGACTGGCGGCGGCGAAGGTCATGTCGGTCACGTCCGGAACGGCACGCTCTTCGCTCGTGTCGAACGCCTCGTCGTTCGCGCCCTCGTCGTCGCCGACCTGGCGGTTGATGCCCAGCTGCGGGTCCTCCACGTCGACGAGCGCGATCTGCTTCAGCGGCTGGGACGAGGGTTTGACGGTGAGCACGGCGGAACGGTCGTAGCCCTCCCACTCTTCGTTGCCGTCCTGGAACTTGACCGTCATATTCCGCGGATTCTTGTCGAAGGTACGCAACGGATTTCCGCACGAGCACTTCACGGCGGGCAGCCCCTGCTCGTCCACCAGAATCGCGATTCCCGCCTCCAGCAATGCGTCGAAGGCGACCGCCTTGCCTTTCTTGTAGTCGTGGTTCTTTACGAGAGTGTCGTGACGCAACAGGACGGGAGTGAGCGAATCGAGGTAGCCGTCGATCCGGTCAGGGGTAATGCCCACGACACGAGCCCATTCCTGGGCCTTTCGCCGGTTCCCGGGATCGGTGAGGAAATCCTTCAGCCGGTCGACGTCACAGACCTTCGGCTTGCGTGTCCCCCCGTACAGACCAGGCGTGTTGCCCTGTTGCAGGCCGCTCCGCGGCTGCTCGGACAGGACATCGGGCTGGTCCTCGCCCAGTCCGCTACCCTCATCGAAAAAAGGTGCGAGAGAAGGAACGCCGACAGCGACGGCCTTCACCACGAACGACCGCTGACCCTCGGTGCATCCGCTGAGGATCAGACCCCCCACCAGCAGAAAAGCGAGCCTTCGAGCCGCTGATTTACCGGCCTTTCGCAAACATGTGCGCATTGTCATGACCGCTCCCCCCCGGCGGTTCCCCCGTCACCCTGCAGAGCGGAAGCAGGGCTCACACATCATGCTACTGAATGGAAAAGCCTTTCAGTCAAGGGGAATTATGCGAGTGGGGCGAGTGACCCGAAGAAGGAAAAGGGGTGTGACGGAGGAAAGGAAACTCAGCGACCGCGTGCGTTGAGTGAGGCCAGATAGGCGTTGTACGCCGCCAGCTCCTTGTCGCCGTCGCGGTCCGCGGCACGGTCCTGACGGCGGGCCTGGCGCTGGTCGGAGGCGTACCACTGGAACAGCAGCGCGATCAGCACCAGCACGGAGGGGATCTCACTGAACGCCCAGGCGATGCCGCCCGCCATGTTCTGGTCGGAGAGGGCGTCGATGCCGAGCGAGGCCGGCGGGTTCTTGTACGTCTCCACCATCGGCTCGGACGCCATCATCAACGCGATACCGAAGAACGCGTGGAACGGCATGCCCGCGAACAGCTCCAGCATCCGCATCAGATAACCGGGGCGGTGCGGACCGGGGTCCACGCCCATGATCGGCCAGAAGAAGGCCAGGCCGACCGCGAGGAAGTGCACCATCATCGTGATGTGCCCCGGCTTGGAGCCCATCAGGAAGTCGAAGAGCGGTGTGAAGTACAGCGCGTACAGGCTCGCGATGAACATCGGGATGGTGAACACGGGGTGCGTGACGATACGCATGTAGCGGCTGTGCAGCAGTGCCAGCAGCAGTTCGCGCGGGCCCTTGCGGTCCCGTCCCGCGACCGGCAGCGCGCGCAGCGCCAGGGTGATCGGCGCACCGAGCAGCAGCAGGATGGGGGAGAGCATGCTGATCACCATGTGCTGCACCATGTGCACGCTGAACATGACCATGCCGTAGTCGTTCAGCTTGGTGCACATCGCCAGCAGGACGGTCAGCACCCCGACGGTGAACGCGACCGTGCGGCCCACCGGCCACTTGTCACCGCGCCGGACGAGCCGCGCGACCCCCCAGCCGTACAGGCCCAGCGCCACCAGGCAGCCGATGAGGAAGAACGGGTCCGCCGACCATTCGAGCCCGCGCCCCAGCGTGAACGGCGGCAGATCCATGGTCGTGCCGTGCCCGCTGTGATCCATCCGCCGGCTCCTGGTTCGTACTGGTTGTGCGCCATCTGTCCGCACCAGGGTAGAACCGCCCCCGGCCGCGCTCGCGACCGGGGGCGGTTTCAGCTACGTACGGCTCAGAGGACGCACTGCGCCTCGGCGTACCGCTCCTCCGGAACGGTCTTGAGCGTCCTGACCGCCTCCGCCAGCGGCACCATCACGATGTCCGTGCCGCGCAGCGCGGTCATCTGCCCGAACTCCCCGCGGTGCACGGCCTCCACGGCGTGCCAGCCGAACCGGGTGGCGAGGACACGGTCGTACGCCGTCGGAGTACCGCCCCGCTGGACGTGCCCGAGGATGACCGGGCGGGCCTCCTTGCCGAGGCGCTGCTCCAGCTCGATCGACAGCTGGCGGGCGATCCCGGCGAACCGTTCGTGACCGTAGACGTCCTTGCCGCCCTCGTCGAACTCCATGGTGTCCGCCTTGGGCTTGGCGCCCTCGGCGGCGACGACGATCGCGAACCGCTTGCCCGCCTCGAAGCGTTCGCCGACACGCGCGGCCAACTCCTCGATGTCGAAGGGGCGTTCGGGGACGACGACCGCATGGGCACCGGCTGCCATGCCCGAGTGCAGCGCGATCCAGCCGGTGTGGCGGCCCATGACCTCCACGATCAGCACGCGCTGGTGGGACTCGGCGGTGGTCTTCAGCCGGTCCAGGGCCTCGGTCGCCACACCGACGGCCGTGTCGAAGCCGAAGGTGACGTCCGTGACCGCGATGTCGTTGTCGATGGTCTTCGGCACGCCGACGATGGGCAGGCCGCTGTCGGACAGCAGCCGGGCCGCCTTGAGGGTGCCCTCACCGCCGATCGGGATGATCGCGTCGAGTCCGAGTTCCTCGACATGGCCCTTGGCCCGCTCCACACCGTCGCGCAGATGCTCGGGGCGGACCCGGGAGGAGCCGAGGATGGTGCCGCCGCGGGCGAGGATGCCGCCCACCGCGTCGAGGTCGAGCTTGAGGTAGTCGCACTCCAGGAGACCCTTCCAGCCGTCCCGGAAGCCGATGACCTCGTCGCCGTGGTCGACGACGGCGCGGTGTACGACGGACCGGATGACGGCGTTCAGCCCGGGGCAGTCGCCGCCGGACGTGAGGACACCAATGCGCATAGCCCGAAATACCTTCTCAACGTGGGCCGGGGACCGGACCACGCTGTCCGGCAGGAGTCCCCGCCACCCTACCGGCGGCAGGGGGTGGGGCCGTACCGGGCGTCCGCCTGCTGGACGCCCCCGCACACGTGAGCGGAGCCCTTGTCAGACGGGCTGCCGGACGGGCACTGAGGAACCGTTTCTCACACGCCCCACCGGGCCTCCAGCCTTACGCGGGCTGCTCCTGAGCCGCCTCGATCCGCTCGTTGCGCAGCGCCTCGTACCAGCGGTCGTCGGTCGGCGGCAGCGCGTTGACGTCGAGGGCCAGCTTCAGCAGCAGGTCCGCGATCTGCGGGTTCCTGGCGAGCACGGGTCCGTGCATGTACGTGCCGAAGACCGTGTCGTTGTACGCGCCCTCCGTGCCGTCACCCGTGCCGTTGCCCTTGCCGAGGCGCACCTGCGCCAAGGGGCGCGCGGTGGGGCCGAGGTGGGTGATGCCCTGGTGGTTCTCGAAGCCGGTCAGCGGGGGCAGCGCGAGGCGCGGGTCGATGTCCCCGAGCACGTCGCCGACGCAGCGCTCGCCCTCGCCGCGCGCCGAGACCACGTCGAGCAGGCCGAGGCCGGGCTCGCGCTGGCCGAGGTCGTTGATGAACTCGTGGCCGAGGATCTGGTACCCGGCGCAGACCGAGAAGATGATCGCGCCGTTGCCGGCCGCGCGGTGCAGTCCGCCGTCGCGGCGCAGCCGCTCGGCCGCGAGCCGCTGGGGGCGGTCCTCGCCGCCGCCGATCAGATAGATGTCTCCGGAGGTGGGGATCGGCTGGTCGCTGCGCACGTCGAGGCGCGCCACGTCGAGGCCGCGCTGGTGGGCCCGGCGCTCCACGACGAGGACGTTGCCCTGGTCGCCGTAGGTGCTGAGCAGGTCCGGGTAGACCCAGACGACCCGCAGGCTGTTGTCACTCATGAAGTGATCGTCCTTCTTGGTCAGTTGCCCACGCGGCGGCGCAGGTCCTGGAACGCGGTGTAGTTCGCGATGACCTCGATCCGGCCGGGCGGGGCCATCTGCACGGCCTGGTCGACGTTCTCGCAGACCTGGAAGTGCTGGTTCGCCACCTCCAGGCGCACCGCGAGGTCCAGCTTGCGGTCGCCGATGACGAAGATCGGGTGGCCGGTCAGTCGCGCGTAGTCGACATCCCACAACCAGGAGGTGTCGGTGCCGTCGGCGCCGCGCGCGTTCACGGAAAGGATCACCGGGGTCGGCGGCGGGTCGATCAGCGAGAACGTCTCCAGCCAGCCCGCGGGGTTCTTGGCGAGCAGCAGGCGCAGGTCGCGCTGCATGAACTGCACGACGTCGTAGCGCCCGGCCACCGCCTGGACCTGGTACATGCGTTCCAGGGCGACCTGCGGCGGCACTCCGAAGACGGCGGCGACGGCGGCCGAGGAGGTGGCGTTGGCCTTGTTGGCGCGGCCCGGCAGCTGGAGGTGGATCGGCCAGGCCGAGCCGTGCGGGTCGAGGACGTGGTCGCCGGAGAGCGCCCAGCTGGGCGTCGGCCGCCGGAATCCGCACTCGCCGCAGAACCAGTCGTCGCCCGGACGCTGCATCACACCGCCGCAGGACGGGCAGGACCAGGCGTCGTCCTTCCACATCTGCCCCGCGGCGACCCAGATCACATTGGGGGAGGAGGACGCGGCCCACACCACCAGCGGGTCGTCGGCGTTGGCCACCACGACGGCCTTCGAACCGGACAGGCCCTCGCGCCAGTTCTCGGCGAGCATCCGGGTCTCGGCGGCGCGGTCGAGCTGGTCACGGGAGAGGTTGAGCAGGGCGATGCACTTCGGGTCGGTGTCCCGCGCCACCCCCGCGAGGTACTTCTCGTCGACCTCGACGACACCGAACTTGGCGTCCGACCCGCCCGCGAGCGCCGAGGTGATGCCGGCCGGCATGTTGGCGCCGAGCGCGTTCGAGACGACGGGGCCCGCGGCGCCCAGGGCCTCCGCGATCAGACGGGTGGTCGTGGTCTTGCCGTTGGTCGCCGACACCAGGATGACGTCCAGGTGCTGGGCGAGCCGGGCGAGGAGGTCCGGGTCCAGTTTGAGCGCCACCCGGCCGCCGATCACCGATCCGCTGCCGCGGCCCGCGGCACGCGATGCCGCCGCGACCGCCTTGCCCGCCGTCACGGCCAGCTTGGCCCGCGGCGTGAGCGGGTCCGAGTTGCCTGCCATCAGTTCTCGATCCTCCTTGCGTACCCCGTCGCGCCCAGTACCGGCAACGTGTGGACCAAAGCCTATCGAGATCCACTCACGCGCCCGAATCGCGGCACCATCGTGGCACCGGAACGAAGGGGGAGGACCGTACTCTTACGGCCATGCGACACGGCTCGATACCGGGCGCCCGAGGGCGCGTTCTCCCCCTGACTGTGCTGGGTGACCCCGTGTTGCACGCACCGTGTGACGAGGTCAGCGGTTTCGGCCATGAACTGGCGGATCTCGTGGAGGACATGTTCGCCACGATGTATGCCGCCCAGGGGGTCGGCCTCGCCGCCAATCAAGTGGGCCGGTCGTTGCGTGTCTTTGTCTACGACTGCCCGGACGACGAGGACGTCCGCCATGTCGGCCATGTGGTCAACCCTCGACTCGTCGAGACGGACGGTGTGGTGCTGCGGGGGCCGGAGGGGTGTCTGTCGTTGCCGGGGCTGGAGGCGGGGACGGAGCGGTATGACGAGGCCGTGGTCGAGGGCGTGACGTGGGAGGGCGAGCCGGTGCGGGTGCGGGGCACGGGCTTTTTCGCGCGGTGCTTGCAGCACGAGTGCGATCATCTTGAGGGGCAGGTGTATGTGGACCGTCTCTCGGGGTGGCGTAAGCGGCGTGTGCTGCGGCAGGCTGCGCGAGCGCCGTGGGGCGTTGAGGTTCGATGAGCGTCTGCGGGCCGTCTGCGGTTGCTCGCGCCCACGATGGGGGTCCCCTCGCTCAAGCGAAGCCGAGAGTGGGGGAGGAGCCGCACATGTCACAGCCCCGCGCCCCTTCAGGGCGCCTCAGAACCCCGGACCGCCGACCTTGTCCCCCGCCGCCGCCAGCCGCCCCCACAGCAGATCCGCCAGACTCCGCACCAACTCCGCACGTGTGCAAGGCCGTTCCCCCAGCCACCAGTCCCCGGCGGCATGCATCATGCCGACGATGCCGTGTCCCCACACCCGGGCGAGCTGCCGGCTGTCCGGGCCGAGGTCGACTCGCTCCTCGATGACCGTCCCGAGTTCCTCGCCCATGCGGCGGAGCAGCGGCGCCGAGTGCAGGCCCACGTCGAAGCCCTGGTCGCCCGGCTGGCCGCCCTCCGCTGGATGCATCAGAAAGCGGTATACCTGGGGACGTGCCTCGATGGCTGCCAGATAGGTGTCGAGCGTCGCCTCGACCCGCTCGCGGCGCTCGGCCGGAGCGTCCAGCGCCGCCCGCAGTGAATCGAGGAGGGCGTCCGTGTGACGCTTGGCGAGGGCGGCGTACAGTCCCCCCTTGTCGCCGAAGTGGCGGTAGAGGATCGGCTTGGTGATGCCCGCCTCGGCGGCGATGGCGTTCATCGACGCCCCGGGGCCGTCGCGGAGCACCACCTTGTCGGCGGCCTCCAGCAGCTCGCGCCGGCGGCGGTCGGCGGACCGTTCCTGGTCGGTCCGCTGCGTGGTGTCCATGAGCCTCTCCCCACCCGTGCTGATTTCGGTGATGCCTGCGCAAACTAACACCCAATGGCACCTTCGGATCGAACGGGCTGCCGAGGGGGTTCGAGAGTTGACTTTTCCTACCAGCCGGTAACAGACTCGGAGTTACCGCAAGTAACACCTTAGGGCATCGCTGGAGGGGTCATGGCCGAGTTCACCATGGAGCTCAATGACGAACAGAAGGAGGTCCGGGACTGGCTCCACGGGTTCGCCGCCGAGGTGATCCGCCCCGCGGCCGCCGAATGGGACGAGCGTGAGGAGACTCCGTGGCCGGTCATCCAGGAAGCCGCCAAGGTGGGTATCTACTCCCTGGACTTCTACGCCCAGCAGTACTTCGATCCCACCGGCCTCGGCATCCCCATGGCCATGGAGGAGCTGTTCTGGGGTGACGCGGGCATCGCCCTCTCCATCGTCGGCACCGGCCTCGCCGCCGTCGGCGTGCTCGCCAACGGCACCGAGGAGCAGATCGGCACCTGGATTCCCCAGATGTACGGCGATGTCAACGATGTCAAGGTCGCCGCCTTCTGCTCCTCCGAGCCCGACGCCGGCTCCGACGTCGCCTCCATGCGCACGCGTGCCGTGTACGACGAGGCCAAGGACGAGTGGGTGATCAACGGCACCAAGACCTGGGCGACCAACGGCGGCATCGCCAACGTCCACGTCGTCGTCGCGGTCGTCGACCCCGAACTCGGCTCCAAGGGGCACGCCTCCTTCATCATCCCGCCGGACACTCCCGGTCTGTCCCAGGGCCAGAAGTTCAAGAAGCACGGCATCCGCGCCTCGCACACCGCCGAGGTCGTCCTGGAGAACGTCCGTGTGCCCGGTTCCTGCCTCCTCGGCGGCAAGGAGAAGCTCGACGAGCGCCTCGCCCGTGCCCGGGAGAAGGCCAAGGCGGGCAACGGCGAGCGCGTGAAGAACGCGGCCATGGCCACGTTCGAGGCGTCCCGCCCGGCCGTCGGCGCCATGGCCGTGGGCACGGCCCGAGCCGCCTACGAGGTGGCGCTCGAGTACGCCAAGACGCGGGAGCAGTTCGGGCGGCCGATCATCGACAACCAGGGCGTCGCGTTCCAGCTGGCCGACATGCGTACGTCCATCGACGCCGCGCGTCTGCTGGTGTGGCGGGCCTCGTGGATGGCGATCAACGGCAAGCGGTTCACCGCCGCCGAGGGCTCGATGTCGAAGCTGTTCGCGAGCGAGACGGCCAAGAAGGTCACCGCTCAGGCGGTGCAGATCCTCGGCGGCAACGGCTACACCCGGGAGTACCCGGTGGAGCGGATGCACCGTGACGCGGCCATCTACACGATCTTCGAGGGCACTAGTGAGATCCAGCGACTGGTGATCGCCCGTACGCTGTCGGGGATGCCGATCCGCTGAGAGCCTGTGTCCTATCCCCGGTCGGATCCGCGCACGTCGTCATGGGGTCCCCCCGCTCGGGCGCAGCCGAGAGTGGGGGAGCGTGCGATCGCAAGGCGCCGGAGTGCCCTCGATGGGGGTGCCCCCGCGCGAGCCGAGCGAAGCCGGTTCGAGCGTGGGGGAGGAGCCACGTGGGCGTTTCGGCAACGCGGCTGGGGGTCCCCCACGCCCTTAAGGCAGTGGGGGAGTGCGGGCCAGGCGGCGGGCGCCCGGCCGGGGATGTGACACAGGCTCTAACGATGCCCGAGCGGAGTCAGCTGCTGAATGTCGTACCGTGACCGCAACTCCTCGATCGCCTCGTGGTCCGGTGCGCCACCGGCGTCGAGAATCTCCAGCAACTCCTCGAAGTACCGCTCGTGATCAGGCGGCGGGGAGGCATGGAAGAACATCCTCGCCGGTACGCCGGTGGGGTTGGCGAAGGCGTGCGGGCACCCCGGTGGTACGACGATGACCGTGCCCGGGGTGGCCCGGACCACCCGGTTGCCCGAAGTCGACTCCCAGCGCTGCCAGTTGTCCGGGGTCCGGACGCGCGGCTCGAAGGCGAGCACGTCGAGCTCGCCTTCGAGGACGTAGAACAACTCCTCGCTGCGCGTGTGCACATGGGCCCCCACGTCGAAGCCCGGGGGCACGAGGACCTCGAAGCTGGAGGCCGTGCGGGAGTGGGCGCCGGTGACCTTGAAGGTGACCTGCTGGGCGGGTGTGCGGACCGTGCGGCCGTGGCCGGGCGGCACGAGCAGCCCTTCGGTTGCCGTCATGAGGCGCTCACCACGTGACCGGCAGGGACTCGGGCCCGCGGATCAGCGCGCCCTTCTTGAACGGGACCTGGCCGGCCGGAACCCCCAGTCGCAGGCCCGGAACACGGTCCAGCAGCGTGCCGACGAGCAGCTCGGACTCCAGTTTGGCGAGCATGCCGCCCACGCAGTAGTACGGGCCGAACCCGAACGCCACATGGGGGTTGGGGTTGCGCGAGAAGTCGATGCGGTCGGGGTCCGGGAAGACCTGCGGGTCGCGGTTGGCGGCCAGGTAGGACACATAGATCGCGTCGCCCGCCCGGATCCGTACGCCCTGGATCTCCACGTCCTCCGTCGCGATCCGGGAGAGCCCGACGGCGCTGCGGTGCGGAATCCAGCGCAGCAGCTCGTTGATGGCCTGCGGGCGCGACTCCGGTTCGATGAGCAGGCGTTCGCACAGGTCGGGGCGGGTGAGCAGAACGTGGAACATCTGCCCGGAGTTGTTCGTGACCGCCTCGCCGCCGATCTGGATCAGGCCCGCCAGACCGACCGCCTCGTCGAGCGTCAGCTCCTCACGGCCCACGGCCGCGCCCAGCAGTGAGGTCACGTCCTCGCCCGCACCGCCGCCCTGCCGGTCGCCGATCAGCCGGCCGAAGTACACGGCCATCTCGCCCCTGGCCTTCTCGCTGACCGACGCGCCGTTCGTGGAGGACAGGATCAGCTGGGTCCAGGTGTGCAAGAGGTGGCGGTCGGCGGCCGGGACGCCCATCAGCTCGCAGATCACGGCGATGGGGAACGGACTCAGGATCGTCGCGGTCAGGTCGGCGGGCGGGCCGTCCTGGAGCATCTCGTCGACCAGCTCGTCCAGCACGGCGCGGGCGCTCTCCCGCAGCCGCTCCACCCCGCGCGCCGTGAACGCGGCCGCGACCGACCGGCGCAGCCGGGTGTGGTCGGGCGGGTCGAGGAGGCCCACCGCGTCCGGCGTCGGGATGAAGTGCGGGGCGAGCCGCGTGACCTGCCGCCCGACGACCTCGGCCCGGCTGAACCGGGGGTCGTTGGCGACCATGCGGACATCGTCGTAGCGGGTCACCAGCCAGGCCCAGCCCTCACCGTTGGGCAGCTGGATGCGGGTGACCGGGCCCTCGCGCATCAGCTCGGCGAGGACCGGATCGAAGTCGGTGCCCTTCAGGTCGAGGGCGGGCCAGTGGCGTACCGGCGGCATCGTGCCGAGCAGCGGTGCCGTCATCGTTTCCTCAGTCATACGGTGGCGCGCTCCGTCATGTGGGTCTTCGTGGTCGGGAAGGGCTCCTTGGCCATCACCCAGCGGCCCAGAGCCATCTCGGCGGTGATGCCGGGGCCGAAGCCGGCCAGCAGACCGCGCGCGGAGTCGGGGGCGCCGCCCTCGTCGAAGAGCCGGCGCAGCGCGTCCAGCACGACGCCGCTCGCGATGTTGCCGTACTCGGTGAGGGTCGCCCGGCTGAACCGGAAGGCCTCCGGCGGGACCTGGAGGAACTTGCTGAGGTCGTCCAGGATGCGCGGGCCGCCCGCGTGGACGATGTAGAAGTCGAGGTCGGTGGCGTCCCAGCCGTGCTGTCCCGCGAGCTCCATGAGAGCGGGGGCGAGCGGCTCCATGGTGGCCGGCACCCGCTCTTCCAGCAGGAAGTGGAAGCCGGTGGCCCGGACGTCGTACATGATCCACTCCTCGGTCCCCGGGATCAGGTACGAGCCGTTGCGCTCCAGACTGATGCCGGTGCCGCCCTTGCCCCGGACGACCGCCGCCGCGATGCCGTCGCCGAACAGGCCGTTGGACAGCAGCGAGCCGACACCGAGGTCGGTGGGCTGGTAGCACAGCGAGCAGAACTCGCAGGCCACGATGAGGGCGTTGGCGTCCGGGTAGGCGTACAGAAGTCGTGCGCCCGGTTGATCGCCTCGCCGCCGGCCGCACAGCCCAGCTGCGCAATCGGTATCTGCCGGGTGTCGCTGCGGAAGTCCATCGTGTTGATCAGCCAGGCCGTGAGCGAGGGCATCATGAACCCGGTGCACGACACGTAGATGATCACGTCGATGTCGGTGGGGAGCAGCTCCGCGTCGTCCAGCGCCCGCCGCACCACCGCCGGGACACGGGCCTTCGCCTCGGCCTCGTAGACCTTGTTGCGGTGCTTGAAGCCCGGGTGTTCGAGGGTCTCCTCGATGGGCTGCACGATGTGCCGGGTCTCGACGCCGGTGTTCTCGATCAGCCGGAGTGCGAGCGGGAGTCGGGGGTGATCCGGGTGCCGGGAGCGTGCCAGGTCCAGCGTCTCCTGCATCGTGATCACGTATTCCGGGACGGAGACGGACGGTCTGCACAAAGTCGCCATGGAGCGCGCCTGCTTTCGCCATCCGGAAGGCCTTCGCCCGCCGGACCTATGGTCGTTCACCCACGATCTCCCGGCGGACCGGGGATCTCGCGCGGGACTACTCCAGACCGGGGAACGAGGCGAGGTTCCGGCGCGTCCATGGCTAACGGGAGGCGCCCCCACTGCTGTGTGCGATGCAGGCCACGTCGATACGGTCGGCCAGCTTGGCGAGCTCGATCGTGAGGGCCGCCACCGTGTCCTCGTCGAGCCCGTCCTGGCCGGCCTCCACCAGATGCAGCCACCGGCCGCCCACCGTGCGCAGCAGCTTGCTGACGTCGGCGGCCGCCACCTGCAACGTGCCGCGGTCGTCGACGATCAGAGGCAGAGTCACTTCGCGGTTCACAGATGGGATGGTAACTGCGGAACGCTCACGCTCCGTGCCATACCGTGGTGATGTTGCAGAACTCGTGGATTCCGTTCCCGGACAGCTCACGCCCGTAGCCGGACCGCTTGACCCCGCCGAACGGGAACGCCGGGTGGGAAGCCGTCATCCCGTTGACGTACACCCCGCCGGCTTCAAGATCCCGGACGAAGCGGTCGACATCGGTCCCGTCCCGGGTCCACACGTTGGAGCTGAGCCCGAACGGCGTGTCGTTGGCGACGGCAATCGCCTCGTCCAGGCCGGCCACCCGGTACAGCGTGGCGACCGGCCCGAAGGCCTCCTCCCGGTGAATGCGCATCTCGGCGGTGACATCGGCGAGGACGGTCGGCGGGTAGTACCAGCCGGACCCCTCCAGGCGCGCGCCGCCGCACAGGGCCCTGGCCCCTCTCTCCACCGCGTCGACGACCAGCTCCTCCAGGTTGTGGCGACCCTGCTTGCTGGAGAGCGGGCCGACCTCGGTGTCCTCGTCCATCGGGTCGCCCACCCGCAGCGCCCGCATACCCTCCGTGAACCGTTCGGCGAAGGTGTCGTACACGTCCGCGTGCACGATGAACCGCTTGGCGGCGATGCAGGACTGCCCGGTGTTCTGCGCACGCGCCGTGACCGCGGTCCGCGCCGCCCGGTCGATGTCCGCCGACGGCATCACGATGTACGGGTCGCTGCCGCCCAGCTCCAGCACGGTCTTCTTGACCTCGTCCCCGGCGACCGAGGCGACCGCCCGCCCGGCCGGTTCGCTGCCGGTGAGGGTCGCCGCCTTGACGCGGGTGTCGCGCAGGATGCCCTCGACCTCGCCGGTCCCGATCAGCAGCGTCTGGAAGCAGCCCTCGGGGAAGCCCGCCCGGTGGAACAGGTCCTCCAGGTAGAGGGCGGTCTGCGGCACGTTCGAGGCGTGTTTGAGCAGGCCCACGTTGCCCGCCATCAGCGCGGGCGCGGCGAAGCGGACGACCTGCCAGAGGGGGAAGTTCCACGGCATCACGGCGAGCACGGGGCCGAGCGGCCGGTAGCGCACCAGGACGCGGGACGCGCCGGAGTCCTTGGCGTCGGCTTCGGCGGGCTCCACGTCCGCGAGCAGTTCCTCGGCGTGGTCGGCGTACCAGCGCAGCGCCTTCGCGCACTTGGCGGTCTCGGCGCGGGCCTGCTTGATCGGCTTGCCCATCTCGGTCGTCATCACGCGCGCGATGTCCTGCGCGTCCTCGTCGAGCAGGTCGGCCGCCCTGTGCAGGAGGCGGGCACGCTCGGCGAAGGTGGTGGTTCGGTATGTACGGAACGCGCTCTGTGCCGTCGCGAGCCTGCGCTCGATCTCTTCCTCGCCCAGGGCGTCGTAGGTCTTGAGCGTCTCGCCGTTCGCCGGGTTCACCGTCGCGATGGGCATGGCTGGCCTCCTCTTCAGGGCTCGGTTCGCCTCCGGGGCACGCCCCTTCGGCTCACTCGCCGCCCGAGTGCTCCACCAGCCGGTCGAGAAACTCCGCCTGCGCCTTCACGATCACGGCCCGCGCCCGGTCGAGGCTGAGCCACTCCACGCGGTCCAGCTCGGGGAAGTCCTGGAGGCGGCCCGATCCCCGGGGCCACTCCATCCGGAAGGTCCCCGGAACCACGGTCGCCGGGTCCAGATCCGCCTCCACCGCCCATACGGTGACGACCTTGCCGCCCGCCTGCCGCACCTCGCCCAGCGGTACGGCTTCCCCGTCCGGCGGTGCCAGCCCCAGCTCCTCCTGGAACTCACGGCGCGCCGCGTCCCACGCGGGCTCGTCGGGGTCGTGCTCGCCCTTGGGCACGGTCCACGCGCCCGCGTCCCGGCGGGCGAAGAACGGGCCGCCCATGTGGCCGAGCAGCACCTGAGGGCCGTTGGCGGTGCGCCGGTACAGCAGCAATCCCGCGCTGCGGCGCGCGGCCGGGCTCACCGGGAGACCTCCGGGTGCGCGGCGAGCAGCGTCTCGACGGTGTCGGCCTCGGCGGGGGACTTGTCGTCGCGGTAGCGGATCACGCGGGCGAAGCGGAGGGTGACGCCGGCCGGGTAGCGGGTGGACCTCTGCAGACCGTCGTACGCGATCTCGACGACGAGTTCGGGGCGTACGGTCACGACCCAGCCGTTGTCCTCCACGGCCAGCTCCTTCAGCCGCTCGGTCTGCCAGGTCAGCAGCGCGTCGGTCAGGCCCTTGAAGGTCTTGCCGAGCATGGCGAAGCCCCCGTCCGCGGTGCGCGCGCCCAGGTGCAGGTTGGACAGCTTGCCGGTCCGGCGGCCGTGACCCCACTCGGCGGCGAGGACCACCAGGTCGAGGGTGTGCACGGGCTTGACCTTCAGCCAGGAGGCACCGCGCCGGCCCGCGCTGTAGGGGGCATCCAGGGCCTTCACCACGACACCCTCGTGGCCGCGCCGCAGTGTCTCGGCGAGGAAGTCCTCCGCCGCGGGGAGGTCCTCGGCGCCGTACGCGAGTGTGCGCCGTACCCGCATCGGCTCGGGGACGAGACGGGACAGCTCGGCGTGGCGGTCGGCGAACGGCAGGTCCAGGAGGTCGTGGCCGTCGACCGACAGCGCGTCGAAGAAGACGGGCGAGACGGGCACTTCCCTGGCCGCCGTCTCCACGTCCACCCGCGAGCCCACGCGCCCGGCGGTCTCCTGGAAGGAGCGCGGCCGCCCGTTCTCGTCCAGCGCGATGACCTCGCCGTCGAGGATGAACCGCTCGCCTTTCAACTCCAGGGCGGTGGAGGTGAGTTCGGGCAGCCGGTCGGTGATGTCGTCGAGGGTGCGGGTGTAGAGCCGTACGTCGTCGCCGTCGCGGTGGACCTGGACGCGGATGCCGTCCAGCTTCTCCTCGACCGCGCAGGCGCCCAGCTTCTCGACGGCTTCCGCCACCGAGGAGGCGGTGTGCGCCAGCATCGGCAGGACGGGGCGGCCGACGGTGAGCCGGAAGCTCTCCAGGGCCTGCGGCCCCTCGGCGAGCAGCGCCTGTGCCACCACCTGCAGTGACCCCGCGAGCATCACCGCACGCCGTACGTCCGCGGCGGGCGCCCCCGTCGCCCCGGCGAGCCCCTCGACGGCCACCGCGTCCAGGGCGCCCTGCCGCACCTCGCCGGTGAGCAGGCCGAACAGGAACCGCTGCTCGTCGTCGGTGGCCGCCGCCAGCAGCTCGGCGACCAGCCGCCTGCGTTCGGCCTGGGAACCGCTGCCGGTGACGCCGCCGATCTCCGTCAGACGGGCATCCACCTCGCGCACGGTGAGCGTGGGTGCGTCGGCGGGCGGGATCCGCTGGTTCAGGAGCTTCCAGCCGATGCCGAGCCGCCCCTGGGGGAGGCGGCCGGCCAGATACGGGATGACGATCGGCACGTCGTCCGCCTCCGCGTCCCGGAAGAGCTCGGCGAGCAGAGCGGTCTTCCGGGACCGCGCCGAGGTGGCGGCGACCTCCTGGGACACACGGGCGAGCCGGGCGAACAGCATGCAGCCATGGTGCGACTTCAGGCTCCCGGCCGACACCCGAGGAGCTCAGCCGACGGCCGCGTCCAGGTCCTCGAACAGCAGGTCGCCGTTGATCGTGGCGCCTGCCCGGTATCCGGCGCCCGCCGCGTTGACGACCTGCTCGGCGAAGCCGATGGCGTTGCCCGCGGCCCACACGCCCGGGACGGTGGTCAGGCCCGTCGCGTCGATCACGGGATAGCTGCCGAACGGGGTCTCGCGCAGCTCCGCCCCGAGCCGCGTGAACAGGTCGGTCTGCGGTACGGCGCGGGGCGCGACGAACAGCACCTCGCGATCGTGCACCGTGCCGTCGGCGAGCCGGACCCCGGTGAGCCGGCCGTCGTCGACCACGAGCCCCGCGACCTCGCCCGGCACGAAGGCGACCCCGGCCGCGGCGAGCCGGCGCAGATCCTCGTCCGGCAGTTCGTCCTCGGTGACCGTGTGCAGGAACAGGGTCACGTCCTTCGACCACTGGGAGACCATCAGTGCCTGGTGCACGCTCGCCGGGGTCGAGGTGAGCACGCCGAAGGCCTGGTCGCGGACCTCCCAGCCGTGGCAGTACGGGCAGTGCAGCACGTCCCGCCCGAAGCGCTCGGCGACGCCCGGCACCCCGGGCAGCTCGTCGACGAGCCCGGTCGCGAGGACCAGCCGCCGGGCGCGGACGGTCCGTCTGCTCGCGAGCACCACGGTGAAGTCCCCGTCCCGGGTGACGTCCACCGCGCGGTCGCGGACCAGGTCGACGCCGTACCGCGCGATCTCCTCACGCCCCACGGCGAGGAACTCGGCGGGCGGCATGCCGTCCCGCGACAGATAGCCCTGCATGTGCGCGGCGGGCGCGTTGCGCGGTTCGCCCGCGTCGACGACGAGCGTGCGGCGCCGGGCCCGGCCGAGGACCAGCGCGGCGGACAGCCCGGCCGCGCCGCCTCCGACGACGATCACTTCGTATGTGTCGGTCATGGTGACCACCTCCACGTCGACAGTCGCCCAACCACTGCCGTATTGACAAACACGTTTGCCGAAACTGCAATGACTGTCATGAGTGACGACGACACGGACGAGGTTCTCGCGGAGGTCGGCCCCCGGCTGCGGCGGATCCGGAAGGAGCGCGGCGCCACACTGGCCGGGCTGTCCGAGGCGACCGGCATCTCGGTGAGCACGCTGTCGCGGCTGGAGTCGGGACTGCGCAAGCCCAGTCTGGAGCTGCTGCTGCCGATCGCGCGGGCGCATCAGGTACCCCTGGACGAACTGGTCGGTGCGCCACCGGTGGGCGATCCGCGGGTGCGGGCCGAACCGATTCGGCGGCACGGTCGTACGCACTGGCCGCTCACCCGCCAGCCCGGCGGGCTGCAGGCCTTCAAGGTGCTCGAACCACGGCGCAGGCTGGAGCCGGACCCGCGCGTGCACGAGGGGTACGAATGGCTGTACGTCCTCTCCGGGCGGCTGCGGCTCGTGCTGGGCGAACATGACGTGGTGCTGGGGGCGGGGGAGGCGGCCGAGTTCGACACGCGGGTGCCGCACTGGTTCGGGTCGACGGGGGAGGGGCCCGTGGAGTTCCTGAGCCTGTTCGGGCCGCAGGGCGAGCGGATGCATGTCCGGGCGCGGCCCCGGCGGGGGTGAGGCTCGGCCCGGGTTCGCGGGCGTGACGCACGCGACTGGTTCCCGGCTGTTCCCTCCGGTGCAAGCGACCGCTTAGTATGCGATCGACCCCGGTCAGGCGAACCAACCAAGCACAGCCCCGTGGAGGCTCCGCATGCAGGCATGGCAAGTGCACGAGAACGGCGAGCCGGGCGAGGTGATGCGGCTCCAGGACGTCGAGCGGCCCACGCCCGGTGACGGCCAGGTCCTGCTGCGGGTGCGAGCCTCCAACATCAACTTCCCGGACGCCCTGCTGTGCCGGGGGCAGTACCAGATCAGGCCGCCGCTGCCGTTCACGCCCGGTGTGGAGATCTGCGGCGAGACCGAGGACGGGCGCAGGGTCATCGCCAACCCGGCGCTGCCGTACGGCGGTTTCGCCGAGTACGCAGTGGCCGACGCCGCCGCCCTGCTGCCCGCGCCGGACGCCCTGGACGACGCCGAGGCCGCCGCGCTGCACATCGGCTACCAGACGGGCTGGTTCGGCCTGCACCGCCGGGCCGGTCTGGAGGCCGGTGAGACGCTGCTCGTCCACGCTGCCGCAGGAGGGGTCGGCAGCGCGGCCGTGCAGCTGGGCAAGGCCGCGGGCGCCACGGTCATCGGTGTCGTGGGCGGGGCCGACAAGGCCGCCGTGGCACAAGAGCTGGGGTGCGACGTCGTCGTCGACCGGCGTACGGAGGACGTCATCGCCGCCGTGAAGGAGGCCACCGGAGGGCGGGGCGCCGACGTCGTCTACGACCCGGTCGGCGGCGAGGCCTACGCGCAGTCCGCCAAGGTCGTCGCCTTCGAGGGGCGGATCGTGGTCGTGGGCTTCGCGAGCGGGTCCATTCCGAGCCCGGCCCTGAACCACGCCCTGGTGAAGAACTATTCGATCCTGGGCCTGCACTGGGGCCTGTACAACACCAAGAACCCCAAGCTGGTCCTGCGCTGCCACGAGCAGCTCACCGAGCTGGCCGCGCGGGGCGCGATCAAGCCGCTGGTCAGCGAGCGCGTTCCGCTGGGCGGTGCCGCTGCCGCCGTGCAGCGGGTCGCCGACGGGGTCACCACCGGGCGCGTCGCCGTGGTCCCGGACCTGGAGAACGGAGCAGCCGCATGACCGACGCCGCCGAACTGCGCAGCCGCACGCGGGAGTTGCTGGCCGCCTGCCCACCCGCCACCACGGACCGCCTCGACTTCCTGCGAGCCCGCTTCGACGCCGGGCTCGCCTGGGTGCACTACCCGGAGGGGCTCGGCGGACTCGGTGCGCCGCGCTCCCTCCAGTCCGTCGTGGACGCGGAGTTGGAGGCGGCCGGCGCTCCCGACAACGACCCGCGGCGCATCGGCATCGGCCTCGGCATGGCCGCCCCGACGATCCTCGGCTTCGGCACGGAGGAGCAGAAGCGGCGCTGTCTGCGGCCGCTGTGGACCGGTGAGGAGGTGTGGTGCCAGCTCTTCAGCGAGCCCGGCGCCGGGTCCGACCTGGCCGCGCTGGGCACGCGGGCCGTCCGGGAGGGCGACGGATGGGTGGTCAACGGGCAGAAGGTGTGGACGTCCAGCGCGCATCTGGCCCGCTGGGCGATCCTCATCGCCCGCACCGACCCGGACGTGCCCAAGCACCGTGGGATCACGTACTTCATCTGCGACATGACCGACCCTGGTGTGGAGGTCCGGCCGCTGCGGCAGATCACCGGCGAGGCCGAGTTCAACGAGGTGTTCCTCACCGACGTCCGCATCCCCGACGCGCGCCGTCTCGGCGAGGTCGGCGACGGCTGGCGGGTCGCGCAGACCACGCTGATGAACGAGCGGGTGTCCATCGGCGGGATGCGCATCCCGCGCGAGGGCGGCATGATCGGCCCGGTCGCGAAGACCTGGCGTGAACGCCCCGAGCTGCGCACCCATGACCTCCACCAGCGGCTGCTGAAGCTGTGGGTCGAGGCCGAGGTCGCCCGGCTCACCGGTGAACGGCTGCGCCAGCAGCTCGTCGCGGGCCAGCCCGGGCCCGAGGGCTCCGGCATGAAGCTCGCGTTCGCCCGCCTCAACCAGGAGATCAGCGGCCTGGAGGTCGAACTCCTCGGCGAGGAGGGCCTGTTGTACGACGACTGGACCATGCGGCGCCCGGAACTGGTCGACTTCACCGGCCGCGACGCCGGCTACCGCTACCTCCGCTCCAAGGGCAACAGCATCGAGGGCGGGACCAGCGAGGTCCTGCTGAACATCGTCGCCGAACGCGTCCTCGGCCTGCCCTCCGAGCCGCGCACCGACAAGGACGTCGCCTGGAAGGACCTGGCCCGATGAGCGACCTGCTGTATTCGGAGGAGGAAGAGGCGCTCCGCGCCGCCGTCCGGGATCTGCTGACGGACCACTGCGACGCGGCCGACGTCATCACCCGCACCGAGTCCGACGTGCGCCACGATCGCGAACTCTGGAAGTCCCTCGCGGACGCCATGGGCCTCGCAGGCCTCCTGGTCCCCGAGGCGCAGGGCGGACAGGGCGCCACCCACCGCGAAGCCGCCGTCGTCCTGGAGGAGTTGGGCCGCGCGGTCGCCCCGGTGCCGTATCTGACGAGCGCCGTCGTCGCCACCGAGGCCCTGCTGGCCTGCCCGCCCGACACGGCCGCCGAGCTCCTGTCCGCGCTGGCGTCGGGCCGGACCGTGGGCGCGCTCGCGGTCGGGCTGTCCGTCGCGCCCGGGGGTGCCTTCGAGGCCGTACGCCGCGAAGAGGGCGCCCTGCACGGGGAGTTGAGCGGCATCGCGGATGCGGCGGCCGCGGATGTGCTGCTGGTTCCGGCTCAGGACGGCGGGCTGTACGCGGTGGACGCTTCCGGGGTCGGCGTCACGATCACGCCCCAGGTGTCCCTGGACCTCACTCGGCCCCTCGCCACCGTCACCTTCACGGGAGCCCCCGCGCGACTGCTGACCTCCGACGCCGGGACGGCCGTACGACGGGCCCTGCGCGCCGGAGCCGGGCTGCTCGCCTCCGAGCAACTCGGCCTCGCCGACTGGTGCCTGACTGAAACGGTCGCCTATCTGAAGGACCGCAAGCAGTTCAACCGGCCCGTCGGCGGCTTCCAGGCACTCAAGCACCGCCTCGCGCAACTGTGGCTGGAGACCGTCAACCTCCGCGCAGCCGCCCGCAACGCGGCCGACGCGCTCGCCACCGACAGCACCGACACCGACGTGGCCGTCGCCGTCGCCCAGGCCTACGCCGCCCCCGTCGCCGTCCACACGGCCGAGGAGGCCCTCCAACTGCACGGCGGCATCGGCATGACCTGGGAGCACCCCATACACCTGTACCTGAAACGGGCCAAGGCCGACTCGATCGCGTACGGCACCCCGGGCGCCCATCGCGAGGCGCTGGGCGAACTGGTCGATCTGCGGGCACCCGTGTAACCGGCCGTTGCGTCGTAGGCCCGCCCTGATGAGGGGCGGGCCTCTTTGCAACCGGCCGTTCCCCTGAAGGCCCACCCCCGATGCGCGGTGGGCCTTTTTGTGTCCGTCGGTCCGCCGAAATGAACGCACGGCGGCAGTCCGGCCAACTCACCGCGGGCATCTGCTCCTTGGCGTGTACGGGACCGCATACTCGCTGAGGTCCCAACGGCAACCACCAGGGAGGCAGAGCATGGCACTCATCACCCGCCGCAGAGCCCTCACCACCCTCGGCGCCGCCCTCGCGGGCTCCGTCGCGGTGCCCGCGTACGCCGAGGCGAGCGAGCGGAAGCACTGGCCGCGCCCGCTGTGGCGCGCCCACGCGCACAACGACTACCTGCACCCGCGCCCCCTCTTCGACGCCCTCGACCACCGCTTCGGCAGCCTTGAGGCCGACATCTTCCTCGTCGGCGACCAGCTCCTCGTCGCCCACGACCCCATCGACCTCAACCCGTCCCGCACCCTCGAATCCCTGTACCTCGACCCGCTCGCGGCCCGCGTGAGGGCCAACCACGGCTCGGTGTACCGCGGTTACCGCAAGCCGCTGCAACTCCTCATCGACATCAAGACGGAGGGCTCGTCGACGTACCTCGAACTCGACCGCCGTCTGCGGCGCTACAAGCACCTGTTCACGACGTACGCCCACGGCCGTGTGCGTCCCGGCGCGGTCACCGCCGTGATCTCCGGCGACCGCGCGGCCCGCGCGCCCATGGAGGCGCAGAGGGTGCGGCGCGCCTTCTACGACGGGCGCCTCGCCGACCTCGGCGGTGCGGCGCCCGCCTCCTTCATCCCGCTGATCAGCGACAACTGGACGCTCAACTTCGCCTGGCGGGGCGTCGGCGCGTTCCCCGAGGCCGAGCGCGCCAGGCTGCGCACCATCGTCTCGACGGCGCACGCACGCGGACAGACGGTGCGGTTCTGGGCCACGCCCGATCTGGCCGGCCCGGCCCGGGACGCGCTGTGGGGCGAACTCCTCGCCGCCGACGTCGACTACATCAACACGGACGACCTCGCGGGGCTCGAAGCGTTCCTGGACGCCTACGACCGGCGGTAGCCGGGACGCGGAGACCATACGTACGGACATCACACATACGGACACCACACGTTCGGCGGACACGTCAGCTGCCCGGACGAACCCTCCGCTACGCCACACTTGCGGCCGAACGCCGCGAAATGGGCGTGGCGGAGGAGGTTGTCGATGGCCGTTTCCATCTCTGTGGTGCTGCTGCTCCTGATCCTGGCGGTGGTCTTCCTGCGCAATGGCGCGCTGAAAGTCTCACACGCCTTGGTCTGCATGCTGCTGGGCTTCCTGCTGGCCAGTTCGAGCATGGCGCCGACCATCCACAACGGGCTCACGGCGACAGCGGACCTTGTCAGCAGCCTGAAACCGTGACACTCAGGGCTTCCAGGGCGGGGGCATGCCCTTGGAGAACACACCGATGCCGTTCGGCACGGGCCGTTCGGCGCCGGCACTGGGGTGGTTCCGTACGGTGACGGCTGTCGCGCCGGGTGCACGGGTGACCAGGGTGGTGGAACCGCCGCCGTCGAGGTTGAGCGCCTCGGTGGCGCCCAACCGGCGCATGGTGGCGGCGACTTCGGCGACCGTGAGCCCGGTGCGGAATGCGGGCGCGCCGTCCAGGGCGAGCAGCAGCAGCCGGCGCCCGCCGTCCGCGATGCCCGCGGCCGTGCGTACGGCGGCGGTGTTGCTGTCCAGCCCGGGCAGCGGCCGACCGTTGCGGAGGACCGGGTGGCCGCCGATGGCGAAGCGGTACGGGACGCGGGTCGCGGCGGCCACGAGCCGGTGCCGTACGCCGACCCGCTCGCCCGGAGACAGCTTGCGCAACCGCTGGGCCCCCGCCTCACGGCCGACCAGAACCGTGGTGCCCCGGGCGATGGGACCACTGCCCGGGATGCCGGAGGCCGCGACCACGTGACCGCCCCTGACCGTCACCTCGTAGGTGTCCGTGCTGCAGGGCGCACCCCGGTCCGTGTCCGTGCCGCATGTGGCCCGTACCCGGGAGGCGCTGCCCCAGTCCGTGGTGAACGCGCCGATCGAACCCTCCGGCAGCGCGTACTGGTTGAGGCCGCGCAGCGGAAGCGGACCGTCGTCGGTGCCGACCGAGCCGACCAGGGCGAGGCGGTCCATGCGGGCCCTGCGGTCGACACCCACGCCGAGCACGTCCTCGGTGCTCGTGCCGGGCGGCAGGGCCGGGCCGAAACGCTGGCCGTTCGGGACGGCGGCCTTGAGCCGGCGCCCGCCCGCGATCGCCGGACCGACCGGGGCGCCGGTGGCCTCGACGCCGGGGTGCCGGGTCTCGGTGAGGTTGAAGAAGTCGCCGTTGATCCCCGCGACCGCGCCCACGGAGTTCGCGAGCTGGGAAACGCGGGCCCGCGCAGCCACCGCTGCGGGGTACAGCAGATCGACCCGCACCTGCGGATGACGCAGATCGACGCTCACCACATGGGCGTGGGCCGTCCCCTTCACCCCGGGAATGTCGAACTCGCCGTACTCGACGCCCGGCGCGACCTCGACGGTGCCCGGCGCGCTGCCGGCCGGTGCCGCCCCCACCAGGGCCGCGCCGGCCAGCGCACTCCACGCCGCGAGAACTGTCAGTACCGTTCTGAACCGTCGGCCGCGACGTGTCACGGTGCCCCCTGATGCCTCGTCAACTCTCCCAGCACTCGGGAGAATTGCACCAGACGGCGCCAAGGCGGGCGGTGGCTAGACGCCGACGACTCGGGAACGGGTCAGAAAACGCACTCCTTCGGGTGCCTCCAGGGAGAAGCCGCTGCCCCGCCCCTCCACGACGTCGACGATCAGCCGGGTGTGCCGCCACGCCTCGTACTGGCTCCTCGCCATCCAGAACGTCACTGGCTCCTCGACCCCGTCGACCTCCAGCTCGGCCAGCAGCACGTCCGAATCGCCCGTACGGAACTCGCCCTCCGGGTAACACATGGGCGCGCTGCCGTCGCAGCAGCCGCCGGACTGGTGGAACATCAGCGGGCCGTGGGCCGCGCGGAGCCGGCGCAGGAGATCGGCGGCCGCGGGGGTCAGCTCCACGCGGGGGAGGGTGTCGGTCATCGGGCATCACTCCTTCTGTAGGGGCGCGGGGGCGCCGGTGCCATCGCTGAACCCGGCCGCGCGCGGCGGCTACCGTCTCGCGCGTGGGCACCACCTCGCCCCCGCCGGCCGGAATCCGCCCGGACATACGGATGGACGGCGGAGCGGCGGGCAGCCCCCACCGCATCATCAGCACCGAGGTCACCGCCACGACGGCCGCGTACCGCGCGCTCCTGCCGGACGGGACTCATCGTTCACCCGTACAGCCTGAGGACCGGATGGGCAAGGCCCAGCCGGTCCCGGCGGGACGTCAGCGGTGCTCGGGGTTGGGGAAGTCGAAGCGGCAGCCCGCGTCCCACTGCGAGCGCTGGTTGCCGTGCGCGGGGATGCCGCCGGAGCGCTTGAGCAGCGCCGCGAGGTGCATCAGGTTCCAGGTCATGAAGGCGGTGTTGCGATTGGTGAAGTCGTTCTCGGGGCCGCCCGAGCCCGGATCGAGATACGACGGTCCCGGGCCCGCTTCGCCGATCCAGCCCGCGTCGGCCTGCGGCGGGATGGTGTAGCCCAGGTGCTGGAGGCTGTAGAGGACGTTCATCGCGCAGTGCTTGACGCCGTCCTCGTTGCCGGTGATCAGACAGCCGCCGACCCGCCCGTAATAGGCGTACTGACCCTGCTCGTTGAGGAGTGACGAACAGGCGTACAGGCGCTCGACGACCTGCTTCATCACCGAGCTGTTGTCGCCCAGCCAGATGGGCCCGGCGAGCACCAGGATGTCGGCCGCCATCACCCGTTCGTAGAGGGCGGGCCAGGCGTCGGTGGCCCAGCCGTGCTCGGTCATGTCCGGCCAGACGCCGGTGGCGATGTCGTGGTCGACGGCGCGGACGAGCTCGGTGGCGACGCCCTTGGCCTCCATCACGGCCCTGCTCCTGTCGATCAGGCCTTCGGTGTTGCTGACCTCCGGAGAGCGCTTCAGCGTGCAGTTGATGAACATCGCGCGCAGGTCGTCGTAGCGCCCGACGCCGTCGGCGGGAGATGGGGAAGCCATGGGTGCCCTCCAGGGATGCGGCCTGGCCGGAGCGTACTGCCGGTGAAGGGCGCGGGCCGGGTACGACGCGGGCCGGGGGCCGGTCCACCGCAGCGGACCGACCCCCGGCTACCAGACTCTCCGGATCAGATGGTGACGGTGGTGCCGTCGAACCGGCTGAGGGTGAAGTCGGCCCTCTCCAGGGTGACTTCCTTCGACTCGCGCAGCAGACCGATGGCGATCTCCTCACCCAGCCGGACGGACGCGGTGTAGTCGGTGCGCCAGTGCACGCCGGCCATGTTGCGGCCGATGGAGATGTTGGCGGCGACCTTGTTGAGCTCGCCGCCGACGGTGAGCCGGTCGGCGTCCGGGCCGGTGTACGGCTCCAGGGCGGTGCCGTCGGTGGTGGGCACGACCGGCTCGGGCAGGACGTACGACTCGTCGAACCAGGCCTTGAGGAGGGTGGTGCAGGCCCCCGCCACCGTGGCGTGCCCGGCGCCGTACGCCGGATGCGTCGGGCTGCCCTCCGGGAACGCCTGCGGCAGCAGGTAGCTGCCGTACTTCTCGAAGACCCGCTTGACCGCGACGGAGTCCAGCACCTCGCCGTCGATCGGGTACTCGCGCTGGCCGCGCAGCTGCAGGTGCACCCGGCCGCCGAACTCCTCGGGCCGCAGCCTCCGGTGGACGTACCACTTCTGGAACCACACCGCCTTCAGGGCGCGGGTGGCGACCTCGGTGACGAGCGAGAGCAGATGCGGGCCGCCGTATGTGCCGAAGCCGATCTGGTTGCGCGAGAAGTTGTACGGGTTGCCCGCGTCCACCGGCGCGTCCAGGTCCAGCAGGATGAGGGCGGAGTTGAGGTAGGCCTCGTACAGCGCGTCGAAGTGCACGTAGTGCGCCAGGTCGCGCGGTGTCTGGATGTAGCGGCGCTCGGCGAAGTTCCGCTCGTCCGGCTCGGGTTCGAAGCCGTTCTGCACCTCCAGCCAGTCGTCCCAGGTGGTGAGGTGGTCCACCGGGCGGACCAGGGTGTCCAGGAGCTGCGGGATCAGCAGTGTGCCGTACGTGATGTCCTTGAGCAGGAACTGCGAGACGTACGGTCCGGCCAGGTCACCGCGGGTGCTGCCGCGGAAGATGGTCTGCGGGGTCACCAGGTCGCCCTGCTTGGGTGCCCGGAGGTCCGACAGCCCGCTCAGTTCGGTGGCCGCCTCGGCGACGAGTTCGCTGGAGTCGAACCGGGTGAACAGGATGTCGCGCAGCAGCGCCATCCAGTACAGCTCGACCGCCTCGGCGGAGTTCTGCGCGCTGTCGATGCGTGGTGCGGGCGGGATGGTCAGTGCCTGGGCGTCCGGGCCCTGCAGGTCGAAGGAGCTTCCGGACTGCGGGTTGACGAGCTTGCGGCTGCCGGCGAGCGGGATCCGCTCGAAGTCCTCGTAGGAGCCGGTGGCCAGCGCCCGGCGCAGCAGGCTGTATGCGGCCGGGTCGACCTCACCGAACTTGTTGTGCGGCAGGCCCTTGGAGTAGTTGGCGACGAACGGGTGGTCCGTCTCCGCCCCGTTGGCCACCTGGGTCGGGACGTTGCGCTCGAACTCTACTTCGGCGGCCCTTGCACGCGCGTTGCGCGCGTCAAAACGACGATCACTCACGTGTTATCCCCCGTGCTTTGCCGTGTTCTTGATGGAACATGTTCGGACGTGAACTACATCCCATAAGACAGCAGTTAGCGCAAGAACGTTGTGCGAAAACATCCAATCGCCAATATCTGCACATATGTAGACTGAGCTTCCGCCTCCGGTTCGGCTCAGCGTGCGCCGCTTCCGCCACCGGCCGACAGGCAGAATGCGTTGCCCTCCGGGTCGGCGAGCGCGGTGGGGTCGTCCTCGGGGCCGGCGATGCCCGGCGCACGCAGCCGCGCGAGTTCGGTGTCGTCGGCGTTCAGGATGCGCAGCGGCGACGGTCGATGCCACCGTGCCTACTGGGGAAGTCGGTCAGATATTCTGACTAAAATGGTCAGTTTCTCTGACTCGTTTGTGCTCGTTTCAGTCGGACGGCCTGACGATTTTCGGGGAAGTCGCAAGGGGACGCAGTCCATGACCGACGAACTCAATATCGGCGTCCTGCTCTTCATCGCCTACCGGGCCATGGACAACCGGGTCTTCGCCGCCATCGCCGAGGCCGGGTACGACGACGTCACCGTAGCGCAGGGCAAGCTCCTGCAGCGTGTCGACGACAATGGCATCCGCCTCAGCGAACTCGCCGAAGCCGCCCAGGTGACCAAGCAGACCGCCGGCTATCTCGTCGACCAGTTGGAGGCCGGCGGATATGTGGAACGCTGCCCGGATCCCAGTGATGCCCGCGCCCGGCTGATCCGCCTGACCGACAAGGCACTCGCCGTGCGCCCCGTCGCCGCTGCGGCGGTCGCCGAGGTCGAGGCCGAGTGGACCGCCCACCTCGGCAAACGCCGCATGGACCAGCTCCGCGACAGCCTCACCAGACTCCGCGAGATCACCGACCCCCACCTCGACCGGTGAAGCCGTTCTCCGGCCGAAGCGGACGAAACGAGAGGCCGAGGCGCCCGTGCGCAACGACGCCGACCCGGCGGCGCGGCCCCTGCCGGTGCCTGAGCCCTCATTCAGCTGGATGATCCGCGACCGGGCCCTGGAACGCCGCGAACCCGAGTCGCGGAACGCTCGGGCGTCGGCGACGAGGAGCCCGCGGTTCTCGGGCTGTTCCATCAGCGCCATCGTCGTCAGGTGATCGGTGAGCATCTCGTCGGTGAACCGCTCGCCCAGCAGGTTGAACAGCAGCGCGTGCTCGCTGTAGTGCGGCGACAGGTCGACGAAGTCCCGGATCTTGGTCTTGGTCCACGTGACGCCCCGTTGGAAGCGGTAGCTCCGCACGTCCGGACGGGGAGGGTGGCTGATCGCCCGCATCCCACGCCGTGCTGCGCCGCACCAGCGGCGACCGCCCTGCTGCGCGTGGCCGACCTCGAACTCGACCCCGAGGGCGTCCAGACGACCCGCGCGGGCGAGCCGATACGCCTCTCACTCACCGAATTCCGCCTCCTCCACTACCTGATGACCAACGCCGGCCGCACGGTCTCCAAGGCGCAGATCCTCCAGCGCGTGTGGGACTACGACTTCGGCGGCGACACCGGCATCGTCGACACGTACATCGGCTACCTGCGCCGCAAACTCGACAACGGCGGCCCGAAGTTGATCCACACGGTGCACGGCGTCGGTTACGTCCTGCGCGGACCGAGGACATGAGTGTGCGCCGCCGGATTCGCACGGTATGGGCGCGGGCTTCGCTCCGCACCCGCGTCCTTCTGCCGGCGGTGGCTCTGCCGGCGGTCGGTTTCTCGGCGTTCAGCCTGGTCACCGGCAATGCCCTGCGCGCCTGCATGGAGGACCGCGTCGACGCCCAACTCCGTGCCTCCGCCCAGGTGTTCGCCGTACTGCCGCCGGCGGTGGCCGAGTACGGGGCCGACGGGAACCCACCGCCCGCCCTCGCCGACTTCAGTACGGACGGACGTCCTGGGCAACCCCGTCATCACGTACGTGGCGGAGGACGGCACCGCCGAGAGCAGCATCGACTCGCTCGCCGGCCCGAACCGCACCCAGGATGCGCATGGCCCGGCCCTGCCCCGGCTGGACGCGGGCGCGGTCACGGTCCGCGACGGCCGCCCTTTCACCGTCGGCAGCACCAAAGGCGACACGCGCTGCCGGTCGATCGCCGTGCCCAGGGTCACCCGCACGGCACTGGTGGGCGACCCCGGGGGCAATGGGGGGGCAGCCGGGGCAGCGTGATCGTGTCGACCTCGATGAGCCAGGTGGACGGCACCGTGGACCGCATGTGGCGGATCTACGAGACGACCGGTCTTGGCCTGCTCGCCCTGCTGGCGCTGGCCGGCTGGTTCGCGGTCCGCTCCGGCCTGCGCCCGCTGACCCGCATCGAGCAGACGGCGGCCGAGATCGCGGCCGGTGACCTGTCCCGCCGCGTCCCCCAACTGGGCGCCCCGAACACGGAGACAGGACGCCTGGCCAAGGTCCTGAACGGCATGCTCGGCCAGATCGAGACCGCCTTCGGCGCCCGCGCCGAGTCCGAGGCGCGGATGAGCCGCTTCGTCGCCGACGCCGACCACGAACTGCGCACCCCCCTCGCCGGCATCAAGGGCCTGACCGATCTGCACCGCATGGGTGCGCTCCCCGAACGCCAGGACATCGACGCCACGATGTCCCGCATCACCCGCGAATCGGACCGCCTCACCCGCCTGGTCGAGGACATGTTCCTGCTGGCCCGCCTCGACGAGCACTCCCTGAAGGCCACCGGCAAACCCACCGCTCATCCCGCCCAGGGCTTTCCCGCGGCCCTCGACCTGGCCCTCACGGACCTGCGCACCCTCGCCGCCGACGCCCCCCACGACGTACGAGCCCTGGACGTGACCCGCCCGGTCACCCTCACCGGCCTGAACGGCGACGGCGCACCCGCCTCTGCCCCCGCCCCGCCCTGGCCGACGAGGCCCGCCGCCGTCAGGTCGTCACCAACCTGGTCGGCAACGCGGTGGCCCACACACCACCCGGCACGCCCGTCCGCATCGGCGTGGGCACCGTGAACGACGACGCGGTCGGTCCTGGAGGTGGCGGACGAAGGCCCCGGCCTCACCCCGTCCCAGACCACCCGCGTCTTCGAACGCTTCTACCGAGCCGACACCTCCCGCACCCGCACGACCGGCGGCGCCGGCCTCGGCCTGGCCATCGTCCACTGCTTGGTCACCGCTCACGCGGGACGGTCACCGCTCACGCGGGACACGTCGAGATCCACTCGGCACCCGGGCGAGGCGCCACCTTCCGGGTACTGCTGCCACGCCACACCGACCGGCCGACGTCACCGAGGCCGCCGGTCCCGGTGGCCCTCCGGAGGTGACTGTCGGGCTACTGTGCGCCCGCGCAGCACAGCCTGGCCGTACCCACCGGCACGGTCAGCACCACCGGGGTCGCCGGACTGCCCCTTGGCGGCGGCATCGGCCACCTGATGCGCCGTTACGGTGCCACCGTCGACAACCTGCCGGCCTGCGAGATGGTCTACGTGGACGGCCGCAGGGTGCGCGCCGACGAGGCCGAGAACCCCGAGCTGTTCTGGGCGACGCCGCGCGGCGGGGGTGCCTCTATGTCCTTCGTCAAGCGAGGCGTGGGTTCTGGGTTCGTAGAGGGTGCCGTCGGGGAGCGTCGCGAAGAGCGCGCTGATGCGGTGGCGGGCGAGGCGGAGGAAGGCCTGTGTGTGGGTCTTCCCGCGGGCTCGGCATGAGTCGGAGTGGGTGCGGGAGGCGGGATCGTGCAGGGCGGCGAACGCGGACAGGGACATCGCGCGTTTGAGTTGCCGGTTGCCGCCTCTGGGGGCGTGTTCGCCGTGGATCGACGTGCCCGACGACTTCGTGGCCGGGGCGAGGCCGGCGTAGGAGGCGAGGTGGGCGGCGGTGGGGAAGCTGGTGTCGTCGCCGACGGTGACCAGCGGCACGGCGGCGGTCCTGGCCTCGACGCCGGGCAGCGACGTCAGGACCTGGGCAAGAGGGGGGCCTCCAGCAGTTCGTTGATCTGGGTTTCCAGGGCCCGGCCCTGTCCGTGGACGGCGGCGGGCGAGCGGACCAGGGACGGGATCACGATGTCGAGGGTGCTGGTGCCGGGAACGACGACGGTCTGTTCGTCGAGCGCGTCGACGATGTCGTCGATCAGCCGGGCTGCCATGCGCGGGGCCTTGGGCCTGATGGCTTCGACGAGCCTGCGGTGTCCGGCTTTGCGCAGGGCGGCCGGTGATCCGTAGCGTTCCAGCAGCCAGGTGACGGCCTGGTGGTCGAGGCCGGGGGCTCAGGATGCGTTCCAGGCTGGGGTGGAACTGGGTGAGCAGGCCGCGTATGCGGTTGCTGGTGCGGTTGGCTTCGGCCGCGAGGTCCTGGTCGAAGCCGACGAGCACGGTCAGTTCGGCGGTGATCTCGTCGGTGAGCTCCAGCGAGCGCAGGGTGTGGGGCATGGTGCGGGCGGCGTCCGCGATCACTGCGGCGTCCTTGGCGTCGGTCTTCGCCGGTCTTCGCCTCGCCCGGATACAGGTCGGCGATGCGCCGCATGGCCAGGCCGGGCAGGTAGGAGACCTTGCAGCCCGCGTCCCGGGCGACGGTCAGGGGCAGGGCGCCGATCGAGGCCGGCTGGTCCACGATCACCAGGACGGTTCCGAACTTCGCGGTCAGCTTGTTGAGGAAGCCAATTGCCCGCCCCATTCGCGCTTCTTCGCACGCTGAGGCTTGACGGTGCGAGTGGTAATCGTTAATTTGCCAGCTTGCCAATTATTTGAAATTTGGCATGCCATTCGAAATGTCGAACGGTTGCGGTGTCTTCCCGAGCCGCCAGGGCAGGTCGATGGAACGACCGGCAGCACCTCCCCCGAACCAAGACCAGCGCGTAGTCATTCCTGCGAGTGGGAGCGCTCCCATAGGAGTGCAACGTGCGGATCGGCACCAACCGCCAAGAGGAGGAGACATGACGCAAGGTCGGAATGAGCCCGTGAGCAGCGAGCGGAAATCGCCGAGCCGGAGGACCGTCCTGGCGACGATGGGGGCCTTGCCGGTCCTCACGGCCACGACGTCGACCGTGGGGGCTTCGGGAGCTGCGGCCGTGACGGCTGCCGCCACAGCGGTCATTGACCCGTCGGCGCGGCGGCAGACGATCCGAGGCTTCGGCGGCATGACCCACACGGCCTGGATCGGCGACCTGACAGCCGCCCAGCGGGACACGGCGTTCGGCACCGGCGAGGGCCAACTGGGGTTCTCCGTGCTGAGGATCCCCGTCCCCGAGAACCAGGCGGACTGGAGCCGTGATGTGGCGACGGCGAGGCGCGCGATCGAGCTCGGGGCGACCGTCATCGCGTCGCCGTGGAATCCCCCCGCCCGCATGGTCGAGACCTTCGTCCGCGGCAGTCAGACCGACGCCAGACGCCTCAGGTACGACATGTACGGCGCCTATGCCCAGCACCTCAACGACTTCAACGGATTCCTGCGGAACAACGGGGTGAACCTGTACGGCATATCGGTGCAGAACGAGCCCGATTACGCTCATGACTGGACGTGGTGGACCCCCACCGAAATGGTCCGGTTCCTGCGGGAGAACGCAGGCTCGATCGGCACCAGGGTCATCGCGCCCGAGTCCTTCCAGTACCGGAAGAACATCTCGGACCCGATCCTCAACGACTCCGCGGCGCTCGCCAACGTGGACATCCTCGGAGCCCACCTCTACGGCACGCCGTTCTCGGACTTCCCCTATCCCCTCTTCAGGCAAAGGGGCGCGGGCAAAGAACTCTGGATGACCGAGGTCTACTACCCCAACAGCAGTGATTCGGCGGACCTCTGGCCCCAGGCGCTCGACGTGGGGGAGCACATCCACCGCGCCATGGTGGACGCCGAGTTCCAGGCGTACATCTGGTGGTACATCCGGCGCAGCTACGGCCCCATGCGGGAGGACGGCCGGATCAGCAAGCGCGGCGCCGGCATGGCGCACTTCGCCAGGTTCGTCCGCCCCGGATATGTGCGGATCGAGGCGACGGCGAACCCGGCGTCGAACGTCTACGTCTCGGCGTACCGGGGCGGTGAGTCCACGGTCGTCGTCGTTGCCATCAACAAGGGGATTTCTGCGGTGAGCCAGCAGTTCTCCCTGGCGAACAGCACGGTGTCCAGTGTCTCGTCCTGGCTGACCGACGCGAGCAGGAACATCGCGCCCCAGGGCGCGACCGGCGTGTCGAACGGCTCCTTCACCGCCACGCTTCCCGCTCGCAGCGTGACGACCTTCGTGGCCGGCGTGGCCGAGGCTCCCGGCGGGATCGACACCAGTGCGTGGTACGTGCTGGTGAACCGCAACAGTGGCAAGGCGCTCGACGTGTACAACCTCGCCACCGACGACGGCGCGCGCATCACCCAGTGGTCGCGCAACGACCAGGCGCAGCAGCAGTGGCAGTTCGTCGACTCCGGTGGCGGCTACTACCGCCTCAAGTCCCGGCACTCGGGCAAGGTCCTCGACGTCCTCGGCTGGTCCACCGCCGACGGCGCGGGCATCGTCCAGTGGACCGACCACAACGGCGCCAACCAGCAGTTCAGACTCACCGACTCCGACGGCGGCCATATACGCCTGATCAACCGCAACAGCGGCAAGGCACTCGAAGTACAGAACGCCGCCACCGACAATGGCGCCGACATCGTCCAGTACACCGACTGGGGCGGCACCAACCAGCAATGGCAACTCGTGCAGGTCGGCTGACAGACGCTGAACCGCCTGGCTGGCCGCCAACGCGGCCGCGTTCGCCCACCACCCGGAACAGAGCTCGCCGGTCCAGCGCGACTTGGACGCCCGCAAGGCCGAACCGTGGTTCGACCCCGAGGGATTCTTCCTCGCGGTGCGGCGCGAGGAGATCGTCGGCTTCCACTGGACGAAAGTCCACCCGCAGGAGCGGCTTGGCGAGGTCTACGTGCTGGGCGTCACGCCTGAGGCGCAAGGGGGGGCGGGTTGGGCAAGGCGCTGACCACGGTCGGCCTGCGCTACCTGGCGGTGGAGCGGGGGATGCCGACCGCGATGCTGTACGTCGACGCGGACAACGGGCCGGCGGTGTCCGTGTACGAGCAGCTCGGCTTCCGTACGCACGAGGTCGACCTCGTGTGCCGCACGGAGGGCTGACAGGCCCGTCATCTCGCCAGGGTCGCGTCGGCGACGGTGCCTCATGGGTGCCCGTGACGGTCGCCGACTCGCCAGCCCGGGCCACAGCTGGGAGATTGGGAGCATGCGCGGGCGACGGCCACGGCCATGGCTGCGGGAGGCGGTGGCGGAAAACAGCAGCCTCGCACGGCTGCTGTCTGTCGCGCTGATCGTGCTCGGCGCCGTCCTCGAGCGGATCACCCCGCCCGATATCACCGTCACAGCGCTCTTCGCGGCCGCACCCATGGTCGCGGCCCCGCTGCTCTCCGCCCGCTTCACCGCGTTCATCGGGCTGGTCTCGACGCTCGTCCTGATGGCGCTGCTGGCCTTCTACGACAAGCCTGGGGTAGCGGAGGGCCTGACGAAGGCCGTGACCGTCGCCACGGTGGCGGTGCTCGCCCTCTTCATCAACCGCATCGTGCGGCGGGGCAGGGAGCGGCTTGCCTCCACCCGTACCGTCGCCGAGGCCGTCCAGCTCGCCGTGTTGCCGACACCTCCGCCCCGTGTCGGCCGGCTGGAGATCGCCGCCCGCTACGAGGCGGCGCACAGCGACGCCCGAATCGGCGGGGATCTCTACGCGGTCCAGGAGACCCCGCACGGCGTGCGACTGCTCGTGGGCGATGTGCGCGGCAAGGGTCTGGACGCGATCGAGGCTGTCGCTGTCATCATCGGCACCTTCCGGGAGGCCGCCGATGACGAGCTCTCGCTGGAGCGGGTCGCCGTCCGACTGGACCACGTGCTGACCCGGGAGGCCGAGCGCCAGGCGGGTCTGGAGCGCTTCGAGGGGTTCACCACCGCCCTCTTGGCGGAGGTGTGGGAGACCGGGAAGCTACGGCTGGTCAACCGGGGACATCCGGCACCGTTGCTGCTCGGCGTCGACGGCGACGTACAGCTCTTGGAGCCCTCCCAGCACGCGCTCCCGCTGGGGCTGGGCGGCCTGCGCCCCGCGTCGGCCGGTGATCGGTCCGGCGTCGTCGAGGCAACCTTTCCGCCCGGCGCGACGTTGCTGCTCTATACGGACGGCCTCACGGAGGCCCGCGCCGCCGACGGCACCTTCTACGACCCGGCCGCGCGGGCCCGTGCGGAGGACTGGGCGCTGCGCGACCCCGGTGATCTGCTCGACGCCCTGCTCGCGGACGTGGGCGCCTATACGGGCGGACGGCTCTCGGACGACATGGCGCTTCTCGCGGTGGCGCGCACATCGTCAGCCACCGAAACTGGCGCGGAGCCCCCGGTTTCGGGAAGGGGTGGGTCAGGGGAAACCCCCCGCCGCCTGGGTGTCATGTCTGCGTAACCGACGATTCAGACTCGGTTGCGAGCATCGCGGAATACAGCCCGGTGTGCCGAATGCGCAGAATCGCAGGCTCCACGCAGCCCTGCGTACCGATGCGGACTTGCCGACTGGTGCCAGCGCTGTCGAACCGCACCCGGTGCACATACCAGCGCCTCACCAGCGTGTCGTCGTCGACCGGCACCGACATCCCAGCACCGGCTCGATCGTGTCGTCACTCCACTCTGGCGCGATCACCGAATCCGGATCATGATCGCCAAGGGTGGTGGCATCAGCGACATCACCGTCGGCGACTGCCTCGAACTTCGACTCAGCGAGCACACCGTCCGCAACCAGGGCATCGTCCACACGCACTTCTACAGCTGGCTCCGCCACATTGGGGATCTTCCCCGACGACGATCCGGCAAGCCTGCGTCTGCGGAACCTCAGGCCGGTTCAGCTGACCATTGAGCAACTGGTCGACCGCTTCCACCTGCAGTGCCGGCCCATCCGCGACCTGATCGTCGACTACCTGAAGGAACGCCGGCCCAGCGTCGACTGCAACACCCTGCAGAACCTGTCTCGAGCCATCGCCGGCAACTTCTGGGCTGACCTCGAGGCCCACCACCCGGGAATCGACTCCACCGACCTGCCGTCGGACACTGCGACCGGGTGGAAGGAGCGCTTCCGCGCCGTCACCGCGCGGAAGAAACGGCCGGACGGCACGGTCATCGAGACCACGAAGCCGAGGATCTCCTACGTTCCGTCCTCATGCTGATCAGGGCGTTCTACCCCGACATCGCACAGTGGGCCGCGGGAAGAGCCCAGTCGCCGGGGCCCGTGGGCCGTCCGCTGCCCCATCAGCTGCGAGGAGACCCGACACGTCAAGCACGAGAAACAGCAACGAGCACGATCCCGCAGGCGCACCCGCGAGCGGCTTCCGGTCCTACCGTCCTTGGTCGACTTCGTGGCCCGACGCCTCCACGAAGCCAGGACACGGCTGGACGCCCTGAAAGAGGCGGAGCCAGAAGCCGAATTCACTGTCCTCAACGAGACGTTCGTCAAGCCGAAGGGATCGCGGGCCCGGGTCGCGCACCTCACCCGGGTGGCCTTCGACCAGCACAGGCACAAGCGAAACTCACCCAGGACGAGCACCGGGCCTTCTGGGCCTGGGCCGTGGTGGAGTTCCTGCGGCACACCGGCGTCCGCATCGAGGAGATGCTCAAGGCCAGCCACCACAGCATCACGCAATACAAGCTCCCCACCACCGGAGAGATCGTTCCCCTGCTGCAGATCGCGCCGTCGAAGACCGACGAGGAACGAGCCCTGCTCGTCAGTCCCGAACTCGCCGACGTCCTCGGCACCATCGTCACGCGAGTCCGCGACCGATCAGGGGCGATCCCGCTGGTCGCCTCCTTCTACGACCGCGAGAGGACCTGGAACCCGCCCCTGCCGTCGTTGTTCCAGTGGGACTCCGCCGGCCGACGCCGGCCAGTCTCGCCGGCCAACATCCGCAAGGCCCTCAACGAGGCCCTGGCCGCCATCGGCATGATCGACGAGAACGGCAAGCCCCTGCGCTTCAGCCCCACGACTTCCGCGGGATCCTCGTCACGGACGCCATCGCGAACGGCATGCCGCCACACATCGCCCAGATCATCTGCGGCCACAAGGACATCAACACCACGATGGGCTACAACTCCGTCTATCCACACGACGCGATCGAGGCCCACCGAGCCTTCATCGCACGCCGCCGTGCCCTGCGACCTGCAGAGGAATACCGGACAGCCACGGCTGAGGAGTGGGACCAGTTCCTCGGGCACATCGAGAAGCGGACGGTGTCCGTCGGCACCTGCGCACGCGCATTCGGATCACCTTGCATCCATGAGCACGCTTGTGTCCGATGCTCACTCCTGCGACCGGATCCGCCCCGGAGGACCCGATCGGAGGAGATCCGCGACAACCTGATCGCCCGCATCGCCGAGGCCGAGCGGGAAGGCCGGCCCGGCGAGGGCGAGGGACTCCAGGTCAGCCTCGCCGGAGCAGAGGAGAGACTCGCCCAGCTTGATGCCCGCCAGGAGTGCAGGTCATCGAAGGATTTCCTCGGAGTCCCCTTGTTCGACCAAAACGGAGCTCGAACGGACGGTGAGCCCTGATCATGAGCCGCCGCCTGGAGCCTGACGGCTCCCCGTCCGGCAGGTTGGATGCGGTCATGTGTTCGGCCAAACAGTCCTTGGCTAGGCTTTGCGGGCGAGCAGTTGAACCTCCTGGAACTGCCGCCGGTCGGTGGGCTGAGGCTCGCGAATCATCCGGGCCACCTCGGCCAACCCGGACGTGCGCAGCATCGCGGCGAGGTGATCAGGCCACCACCGATAGGCCGGCGCGACTGTGTGATCGAAGACCTGCGTCGGGTGAGACGGATCGTCGCTTGCCGAAAAGCCGACCAGAAGGTGGCCGCCAGGTGCCAGCACACGATGGAACTCCGCCAGGATGACGGGGAGTTCCCGCGGCGGAGTGTGGATGATGGACCAACGTGAGAGTACGCCGCCCAGTACGCCGTCAGCGATGTTCAACGCGGCCATCGAGCCCACGTCGAACCGCAGGCCCGGACAGGCCTGTCGAGCCAACTTGATCATCACAGGAGAGGCATCAACACCAAACGCCGCCAGCCCCAGCTCGTCCAGATAAGCGGTGATATGGCCAGGGCCACACCCCAGGTCCGCGACCTGACGGTCCCCACTCGCACGTACGACCTCGGCGAAGGCACCCAAGATCGCGCGGTCCAGGGGACTGTCACGCAGCGTGTCGCGGAACAGCTGCGCATAGGTGGGGGCAGCAGCGTCGTAGGCCTCGCGGGTGGCGCTGAGGGCATCGTGTTCGACCATGCTCGCGACAGTAGTTCCTGGCGCTGAGGCGAGCCGAGAGAATCACGATCTTCCCTCCCGCCTGTTCGCCCGGGCTATCGATAGTTCAGGGAAGTTCGGTGTACAGCTTCGTCGTCAGCTGCCCGCCGCAGCCTCCCAGCAGTAGCCTGCACCAGAACGTGTCCCCTACGTGTCGGCACCGGAAGGCGTCCATCTCGATCGCCTCCAGCGGCAGCAGTAGCGGCAACTCCGACTCCGCACCGCCCAGCACCGCCGTCTGGATCTGCCGCGTATCCCCCTGCAAACGAAACCCCCAACACCACTGCGCACCAAGTCTGTTCCTCCATCGCGCCGCCACCCCCACGGCTGTAAAAACGCCCGCTCAGCACACCGCCCCGATTCACCTCCGGGCGAAGCCACGGCATAGCGATCGCCGATCCCGGAGGCCCTTGTCAGGAGACGGGGAGCTGCCCCAACAACCGGCCGTGGTCAGCCCGTGCCGCCACGAGGCTCGCCAGCTCGCCGCGGCGTCGCTGAAACAGGGCCCCTTCCACGTGTCAGGAGCAGCGATCGCCTGGACACGAATCTCGGTCCCAAAACGCCCGGCAGGCTCATACAGACGCTGCAGGACGTCGAGCGCCCGGACATCGAGCGCTCTCGATATGCGTCCACCATGTCCGCGAGGCCCTGTCGAACTGGGCGACAGAGCACAGCAGTTGCCGCTGCTCCTCGAAGGCGGCCGGGTCCCGCGGGAGCCGCGGCGGCGGTGACCTCCAGCAGCCACCGCAGAGAGTCGGAGCGAGGAGATGGCGTCATGATGCGGACCGTACCCGCCACCACTGACAGTGAGCCTTTTCCAACCTCGGTTTGAGCTGGTCAGGTGGAGGGTGAGCACTGCCTGGACGAAGGGGGTGATCCGGGTCGTGGAACAACGCAGTTGGCGCAGGAGCCGCCAGGCTTTGAGGGTGGCGATGGCCTGTTCGCCGAAGGCTCGGATCTTGGCGTGAGAGCGGTTGACGGCCTGCTGACCGGCGGACAGGCGGTCCCACCGGCCGCGGCAGGGAACGCGCACGGTGCCGCCTGCACCCTGGTATCCCTGGTCGGCCCAGCAGGTGAGGCCGGCGTTGGCCAGGGTGTCGATGATGCCGTGTTCGCGGGCGGCCCGGATGTCGTGGACGGCCCCGGGCAGGGCCGGGGACCGTCCAGAGCAGACAGCCCATGGGGTCGGCGAGGACCTGCACGTTCATGCCGTGCTTGTGGTGCTTGCCCGAGTGGAGCGGCCGGTCGGCGGCGATCCGGTCGATGGGCAGCAGCGTCCCGTCCTGGATCAGGTACGCCTTCCTCGGCGCGCGCCGGGCCGCCTCGGCCAGGGCGGGTGCGAGGTCGGCCAGGACGTCGACGACCTCGGCGACGTACCGGTAGACGGCGCAGACTCACCAAATGAGACGAGGTTCTCTTCCGTCACTACGCCAAGTTCCTCGACATCGTTCGAGAACGGGCGAACCGCCTCATCGAGCAGTTCATGCAGGAGTGGGGGCGCGTCGGCCAAGGCGAAGCGTCTGAGGGCTGATCCGTGCGTTTGGTCCGTGACTGGTCCGGAAGTACTGGTCAGGAACGGGACAACCCTGGGAGAAAATGGGAGTTAGTGCGCAAGCCGGGCCCAGCCGTGAATCGGCTGAGCGAAAGGCGCCTGACGGGTAAAAGCCCAGGTCAGGCGCCTTTTCTCGTGTGTCTAGAAGAAGCCCAGCTTCTTCGGCGAGTACGACACCAGCAGATTCTTCGTCTGCTGATAGTGCTCAAGCATCATCTTGTGGGTCTCGCGGCCGATGCCCGAACCCTTGTAGCCGCCGAAGGCGGCGTGCGCCGGGTAGGCGTGGTAGCAGTTCGTCCAGACACGGCCCGCCTGGATCGAACGGCCCGCGCGGTAGGCGGTGTTGATGTCGCGGGTCCACACACCCGCCCCGAGACCGTACAGCGTGTCGTTGGCGATCTTGATGGCGTCGTCGAAGTCGTGGAACGACGTCACGGACACGACGGGCCCGAAGATCTCCTCCTGGAAGATCCGCATGCGGTTGTCGCCCTCGAAGACGGTGGGCTGGACGTAGTAGCCGCCCTTCAACTCGCCGTCGTACTCGACGCGTTCGCCGCCGGTGAGGACCTTGGCGCCCTCCTGCCGTCCGATGTCCAGATAGGAGAGGATCTTCTCCAGCTGGTCGTTGGATGCCTGGGCGCCGATCATCGTGTCCGTGTCGAGCGGGTGCCCGGTCTTGATCTGCTCGGTACGGGCGACCGCCGCCTCCATGAACTCGGCGTAGTGGCCGCGCTGCACCAGCGCCCGCGACGGACAGGTGCACACCTCGCCCTGGTTGAGCGCGAACATCGTGAAGCCTTCGAGGGCCTTGTCGCGGAACTCGTCGTTCGCCGCCCAGACGTCGTCGAAGAAGATGTTCGGCGACTTGCCACCGAGTTCGAGCGTGACCGGCGTGATGTTCTCCGAGGCGTACTGCATGATCAGGCGCCCCGTCGTGGTCTCCCCGGTGAACGCCACCTTCGCCACCCGCGAGCTGGACGCCAGCGGCTTGCCCGCCTCCACGCCGAACCCGTTGACGATGTTCACCACACCCGGCGGCAACAGGTCGGCCACCAGGCTCAGCCAGTAGTGGATGGACGCCGGGGTCTGTTCGGCGGGCTTGAGGATCACCGCGTTGCCCGCCGCGAGCGCGGGCGCCAGCTTCCACGTCGCCATGAGGATGGGGAAGTTCCACGGGATGATCTGCGCGACCACGCCGAGCGGCTCGTGGAAGTGGTACGCGACCGTGTCGTCGTCGAGCTCGGCGAGCGAGCCCTCCTGTGCGCGGAGCGCACCCGCGAAGTAGCGGAAGTGGTCGATCGCGAGCGGGATGTCGGCGGCCAGCGTCTCGCGCACCGGCTTGCCGTTCTCCCAGCTCTCGGCGACCGCCAGCTTCTCGAGGTTCGCCTCCATCCGGTCGGCGATCTTCCGGAGGATGTCCGAACGCTCGGTCACCGACATACGGCCCCAGCCGGGCGCGGCCGCGTGCGCCGCGTCCAGCGCACGCTCCACGTCCTCGCTCGTGCCTCGCGCGATCTCGGTGAACGGCCGACCGTTCACCGGACTCGGGTTCTCGAAGTACTGCCCGCGAGCCGGCGGCACGTACTCACCGCCGATGAAGTGGTCGTAGCGAGCCTCGTAGGAGACGATCGCGCCCTCGGTGCCGGGCGCCGCGAAACGGGTCATGGGGTACCTGCCTCCTGGAAAAGCGCTGCCCGCCGTTGGACAGCTCTCGGCGCGAGGCTAGGGACGGGCACGTTGCAACTACGTTGCGGCACTTGTCGCGCTTACCGGCGCGCCCGGCCTGTCCACCCCGGTGGTGCCGCCAGTTCCGACTCCAGTTCGTCCAGGCGTGCCCGGACGGCCGCCGTCGGTCGTACGGTGACGAGCGCCCGCCATACGTCGAGGTCGTCCTCGCCCCACGGCGCGTGCGCCCAGTCGGCCAGCAGGTCGGGGTCGCGGCGGGCAATGAGCGCCGTACGGAGCCCATCGGCGAGCCGGTGCCGCAGGCGTACCACCGCCGGCGCAAGCGAACCGGGCAGCAGCGGCCCACCGTACGCCCCCGCGGCCGCCGTGACCGCGCCCGTCTCCAACCTCCGTTCCACAACGGCGACATCGGACTCGACCGGAACCGTCAGCCGGTACGGCCGCGAGCCCAGCAGCCCCGGGCCGAGCAGCCTGCGCAGCCGGGCCAGCTCGGCGCGCAGCGTCACCGGCGTCACCGACTCGTTCTCGTACAGCGCGCACAGCAACTCATCACCGGTCAGCCCCTCCGGGTGCCGGGCGAGCAGCACCAGGATCTCGCTGTGCCGCCGACTGAGCCTCATCTTCCGCCCATCCACGAGGAGTTGGGCCTCGTCGTGGCCCAGCGCGGCCAGTTCGAGCGCGTCCGCCGCCGCCTCGGGCGGGGCGAGCAGCGCCAGCTGGGACTCGGCGGCACGCGCCACCGCCTGCACGAACCCCAGGCTGTGCGGATGCGCGAGGCCGTCGCCGCCGGTGATGTCCACCGCGCCCAGCACCCGCCCGGTGCGCGGATCGTGGACCGGCGCCGCCGCGCAGGTCCACGGCTGGACCCGCCGGATGAAGTGCTCGGCCGCGAACACCTGCACCGGCCGGTCCAGGGCAACGGCCGTACCCGGCGCGTTCGTACCGACCGCGGTCTCCGCCCAGCGTGCGCCCGGCACGAAGTTCATCCGGTCCGCCCGGCGCCGGGTGGTCGGGTGCCCCTCGACCCACAGCAGCCTGCCCTGCGCGTCGCACACCGCCAGCAGATGCTCGCCGTCCGCCGCGAACGGGCCCATGAGCTCCCGGACCAGGGGCATCACCCGGGCGAGCGGATGCTCCGCGCGGTAGGAGCCGAGGTCGCCGTCCGTGAGCTCCACGCTCGCGGTGCCGTCCGGGCCGACCCCCGCTCGCGCCGAACGCCGCCACGAGTCGGCCACCACCGAACGCACCGGCCGCTCCACCCGGCCCGCCTCGGTGAACGTCTCATGGGCGCGGCGCAGCACCCGTACCCGCTCGACGGGATCGGCCCCCGGCTCCAGGGCCACCCACGGATCGGTCAATGGAGCCTCCAGAGGAAGGCGATGTGGCTGACTCCCATCGTCACTCCCCGTACGCGCCCGGACAAGCCACGCGACGACGTTCCCGGAGCGGGGCGATCCGGTCGCTCCGGTTGCCGCGGCCGGTGAGGTTGCTCTGACTGCTCCGGTCGGTTCGGTCGCTCCGGGCCTCAGACGAGGTTGACCAGCCGTATGTAGCGCGTCCAGTCCCAGTTCGGCCCGGGATCGGTGTGGTCGGTGCCCGGCACCTCGTGGTGACCGATGATGTGGGCGCGGTCCTTGGGTATGCCGTGCTGGGCGCAGATCGCCGCGGTGAGCTTCGCCGACTGCGCGTACATGGCGTCGGTGAACCAGCCCGGCTCGTCCACCCAGCCCTCGTGCTCGATGCCGACGCTGCGCGCGTTGTAGTCCCAGTTGCCCGCGTGCCAGGCGATGTCGCGCTCCCGCACGCACTGCGCCACGTAGCCGTCGGCGGCCCTGACGACATAGTGCGCGGACACCTGCTTGCCCGGGTTCCGGAAGACGTTCAGGGTGTTCCGGAACCTCGTCTGTGTCACGTGGATGATCACGAGGTCGATGGGACGACTGGCCGGGCGGTCGGCCACCGTGTAGTTGGCGGAACTCGCCCCCGACCACTCCCCGAGCGCGTAGTCGACCGCCCGCGGCTGCGCCCCGGCCCGGGGATCGGGGAGCAGGACGTAGGGAACCGCGGCGAGGGCCGTGCCCTTGAGCATGCGCCGTCTGCTGGGGGACGAGCCGGCTCGCTCCATCACGAACTGCCTTTCTGAGGTGGGAGGTCGAATGTGTGCTCCGGGCCGTGCGACTGCACAGCTCCGTTCTGCCGAAGATCGGGGACGGGGTCTCGTCCGAACACGCGGGCGCCGGTCGGATGGTTGCGCCTCGCGTGAATCACGGTACGGCTCTGGCCGACTGCGCTGCCCGAGCGCTTCGAGTTCGGTGGACAACCACTTGACTGTGGATAACTTCGTCACCCACAAGGGGGACAAGCGGCTGTGCGGTGCCGGAAGTCAGGACCGCCCTGCCACCGCCGCCGGATCGTCGAGCACGTTCCGCACCACCGAGTGCGCCGCGCCCAGCAGTGGGCCCTCCGGGCCCAGCCGTGACACGGTCACGGCGCAGGCGGGCCCCGCCGCGCGCCGGGCCAGCTCCCGCTCCAGCGACGGCAGCAGCCAGGGCGCGAGGCCGGACAGGGCGCCGCCCAGCACGACCGTCTGAGGGTCCAGCAGATTGACCGCGCCGGTCAGCGCGATGCCGAGCGCGGTGCCCGCTCCGCGCAGGGCACGCCGTACGTCCTTGTCGCCTTCGGCGGCGCGCTCGGCCAGCAGCCCGACGAGGTCCTCGCCCGGCTCCAGCCCGGCCGCCCGGAGCACGGCCTCCTCACCGGCGTACTGCTCCAGACAGCCACGCCCGCCGCACGGGCACTCCGGCCCGTCCGGACGGACGGGCACATGCCCCAGCTCGCCGGCGAAACCGCGTGTTCCGCGCAGCAGCCGGCCGTCCACGACGACCGCGCCGCCGATACCGATCTCCGCGGAGACGTGCAGGAAGTCGCGGGGGGTGTCCTCGCCGAGCCAGAGTTCGGCGAGGCTGCCGAAGTTGGCCTCGTTGTCCACGGTCAACGGCAGTTCACCGGGCAGCAGGGCGCCGAGGTCCACGTCGTGCCAGTCGAGGTTGGGGGCGCGGACCACGGTGCGGGCGTCGCGCGCCACCAGGCCGGGCACGGCGACCGCGAGACCCACGGGCCACAGTCCTTCCCGATCCGCCTCGGCGACGACCTGCCGCACCAGCGCGTTCAGGTCGGAGATCACCTGCTCGGGCGTGCGGCCCCGGTTCGTGCCGTGCCGGACGGCCCGCGCCCGCGTCTCACCCCGCAGATCCACCGCACAGACCGCGAGATGGTCGACGCCGATCTCCGCGCCGATCCCGGCGGGTCCGCGCCCGCTGAGAGCGAGCGCGGAGCCGGGCCGGCCCACCCGGCCCGGACGCTCGGGGCCCAGTTCTTCGAGGAGTCCGGCCCGGATGAGCTCGTCCACCAGCGTCGACACGGCCGCCCGGGTCAGCCCGATGCGCGAGGCGACGGCGGCACGGGACAGCGGCCCCTCGGCGTTGACGGTGTGCAGCACCCGGGAGAGATTGCGGCGGCGCATGCCCTGCTGGGTGTCGGGCAGCCGGCGGCCGGGACTGGCCGGATGGGCCTCGTGCAGCGGTGCGGTCATGCCTGAAGTCAGTCCTCGTCCGGCGGTTCCCCCTCGGGGCTGTCCTGGGCGGCGCGCACAACCGCTGCGGGCCTCGTCAGCGCCGGTCGGGCCCTCGCTGAAGCAGCGGCGCCGCGTCGGAGAGTACCCCGGCGATCCTGGCCAGCGCCGCCTCGTCCCGCTCGACGGCGTCCAGCACCGGCCCGCGGGCCGTGTCCCAGCGACGGGCGACCGCGGCCGGGTCCTCGCCGGTCAGCAGGCCGGCGGCCTGTGCGGCGGCGCCGAGCGCGACCAGTTCCCTTGCCTCGGGCACCTGGACCGGCCGCCCCGACAGCCGCCGTACGGTCTGCTGCCAGGCCGTTCCGCGCGCGCCCCCGCCGATCAGCAGCAGCGGCGCCGAGCGGTCCGCGTCCGCGTCCAGCACCAGGTCGAGGGCGCCGAGCAGGGAGTGGACCGCGCCGTCGTACGCGGCCTGGAGCAGTTGCCCGGCGGTCGTGTCGTGCCGCAGTCCGTGCAGCAGTCCCGAGGCGTGCGGCAGGTCCGGTGTGCGCTCGCCGTCCAGGTAGGGGAGCAGGGTCACGTTCGTGCCGGGCTCGACGGCCTCGCGGTCCAGGCCCAGCAGGGCGGCCACGCGGTCCACGGCGAGCGTGCAGTTCAGGGTGCAGGCCAGCGGCAGCCAGTCGCCGCGCGCGTCGGCGAAGCCCGCCACGGTGCCGGTGGGGTCCGCGGGGCGCTGCGTCGAGACGGCGTACACCGTGCCGGAGGTGCCGAGGCTCAGCACCGGGGTGCCGGGGCGCAGGCCGAGGCCCAGCGCGGCGGCGGCGTTGTCACCGGTGCCGGGTGCGACCAGGGTGCCCTTCGAGAAGGGCAGGTCGTGGGAGTCCCGCACGGTGCCCGCCACCTCGCCGGGCCGGACCACGTGAGGCAGCAGGGCGGGGTCGAGCCCCACGTGCCGGAGGGTCTCCTCGTCGTACGCCTCCGTCCCGGACGCCCACCACCCCGTACCGGAGGCGTCTCCGCGGTCGGTCGTGCCCCACCCTGTCAGCCGCTCGGTGAGGTAGTCGTGCGGCAGGCGCACGGCGGCCGTCGCACGGACCGACTCGGGCTCGTTCTCGGCCAGCCAGGCCCACTTCGTGACCGTGAAGGATGCTCCCGGCACGCTTCCGGTGCGCTCGGCCCAGGCCTTGGAACCGCCCAGCTCCTCCACCAGACGGCGGGCCTGCGGCGCGGAGCGCACGTCGTTCCACAGCAGCGCCGGGCGTACGGGATCGCCCTGGGCGTCGAGGGTGACCAGGCCGTGCTGCTGGCCCCCGATCGACACGGCGGCGGCCTCGTGTGCCGCGTCACCGCACTGCCGCAGGGCCGTGCACAGCGCGTCCCACCATTGCCGCGGATCGCTCTCGCGGCCCGCCCCTGAGGACACCGTGTGCGGCGCCTGTCCGCTCGCCACCACTCGTCCGGTCGACGCGTCGACCACCAGGGCCTTGGTGGACTGCGTGGACGTGTCCACACCGACGACGAGCGGACCCTCGGCTGCTGACATCGCGCTCTCCCTCTTCCGCGGCTTGCGGGATCTGGCCTGTTGACCGGCGTGTCGGAGGTCTGGGCCGCCCCGATCACGCACCGTGTTCCTTGTCTCCTTACGGAGACACATCGTCTCTTCCCAGAGATGCCTCCGCATACTAATTTGTTAAGCGCCATGACGAAATAGTCGGAACAAGCAAGGAGCCGCGGCATGAACTACCAGCCCACCCTCGATGACAGGTTCACCTTCGGCTTGTGGACCGTCGGCTGGCAGGGGAGGGACCCGTTCGGCGACGCCACCCGGCGCGCCCTCGACCCGGTCGAGACGGTGCAGCGTCTGGCCGAACTCGGCGCCCACGGAGTGACCTTCCACGACGACGACCTGATCCCCTTCGGGTCCTCGGACAGCGAGCGTGAGTCGCACATCAAGCGCTTCCGGCAGGCCCTCGACGCCACCGGGATGACCGTGCCGATGGCCACGACCAACCTGTTCACGCACCCCGTCTTCAAGGACGGCGCGTTCACCGCCAACGACCGCGACGTCCGCCGCTACGCGCTGCGCAAGACGATCCGCAACATCGACCTGGCCGTCGAGCTGGGCGCGAAGACATACGTCGCCTGGGGCGGCCGCGAGGGCGCCGAATCCGGTGCCGCCAAGGAGGTGCGGGTCGCCCTCGACCGTATGAAGGAGGCCTTCGACCTCCTCGGCGAGTACGTGACCTCCCAGGGCTACGACCTGCGCTTCGCCATCGAGCCCAAGCCGAACGAGCCGCGCGGCGACATCCTGCTGCCCACGGTCGGTCACGCCCTGGCCTTCATCGAGCGCCTGGAGCGCCCGGAGCTGTACGGAGTCAACCCCGAGGTCGGCCACGAGCAGATGGCCGGGCTGAACTTCCCGCACGGCATCGCCCAGGCCCTGTGGGCGGGCAAGCTCTTCCACATCGACCTCAACGGCCAGTCCGGCATCAAGTACGACCAGGACCTGCGCTTCGGCGCCGGTGATCTGCGTGCCGCCTTCTGGCTGGTCGACCTCCTGGAGAGCGCCGGTTACGAGGGCCCGAAGCACTTCGACTTCAAGCCGCCGCGGACCGAGGACCTCGACGGAGTGTGGGCGTCGGCTGCGGGCTGCATGCGCAACTACCTCATCCTGAAGGAGCGTTCGGCGGCCTTCCGCGCCGACCCGGAGGTCCAGGAGGCCCTGCGCGCCTCCCGCCTCGACGAGCTGGCGCAGCCCACCGCCGCCGACGGTCTGCAGGCGCTGCTCGCGGACCGTACGGCCTTCGAGGACTTCGACGTCGAGGCGACCGCCGCGCGCGGGATGGCGTTCGAACGCCTGGACCAGCTGGCGATGGATCACCTGCTGGGCGCGCGCGGCTGAGCACGCGCGCGTGGGAGACGCGGGACCGGACCTGTCATGGGTCCCGCGTCCTCCTTTGCCGACGTCTGGAGCCCTTGTGAGGCCCTTGGGGTTCGAGATTCTGCGATCTGCGATCTCTACGTGGAATTCGCCGGAATCGTGCCATCCGTGACATGGGCCCGTATCAACTCCCGCACGGGGGTCGCGTCATGACCGGTTCGAGGCGACTCTTGTCGGTATGGCCACGCCGCCCTTACCGCCCAAGCCACCTAGGCCGCCGGGAGGCCCACCGCCTCCGTACGACGGTGGCTTCGGCCCGCCGTCGTACGGAGGCGGTCTGCCTCCCGGTCAGGGCGGCGGGGGCTCGTGGCCTCCCGGACCACCCGGAGGGCCGCCTCCAAGGGGTCGGCGGAATCTCCTTCTCATCCTTCTGGCCGTCGTCGTCGCCCTCGGCGCCGTCGCTGCCGTCGTGCTGGTGGCCACCAGTGGCGACGGATCGTCGGACGAGAAGTCCCCGGCCGGGAGCAGCCGCAGTCCGGGGCGCGTACCGACCCCGTCGCTGAGCATTCCGTCCGAGCTGCCCGGCGAACTGCCGTCGCTGTCTTCGAACCTGCCCAGTGAACTGCCGAGCGCGTTCCCGAGCGAACTGCCCAGTGAGTTTCCGAGCGACCTTGACTCGTTCTTCGCGTCCCCGGCGGGCGACGAAGTGCCGTACTACATGCTCAAGGCGGGCGACTGTTTCAACCTGAACGACAGCCGGCCCGGGCAGGCGGCCAAGCGCTCGTGCAGCAAGCCGCACGACGCCGAGGTCGTGAAGGTCGCCGAACTGGAGGGCGGCTACACGACCGACGCCGCGCTGAAGAAGGCGGCCTCAACCCTGTGCGAGGAGACCCTCCAGGGTAAGGCCGCCCGGCAACCCGCCGGCACGGTACGCGGCACCCTGGTGCAGTATCCGGACCCCCAGAGCTACGAACTGGGCATCGACAACGTCGCGTGCAGCTTGTCGGCGGACGTCGGTGGTGGCGGCCGCAAGCTCACGAAGCCTCTGACGTGAACGTGAACGACCCGCGCGCGTGAGCGTCGCTTTTCACAGCTCACGCGCGCGTGCTGGTGCGCTGCCGGAGGCAGGCCCCGGACGGCAGTTGCGCAAGCCCCGACCGTCACCGCTGTTCACGAGACGCGCACGCACTGGTCCGATCTCCGGTTGCCGGATCCGCCTCAGGTGTCCTCTTGCGCCGTCGCCAGCGCCGTCGCCGGATCCCGGGCCGCCGGGCCCGCGGGCACCCAGCGGCCGTGTTCCTTGCGATACGGCCACCAGCGGCCGTCCCGGCCCGGACGTAGCTGAACCGACGCGCCGGTCACCGTCCAGCGGTTGTCCGAGGCGCGAAGCCGTGGCCGTTCCTCCTCGTCCCACGCGGCTTCCAGGGCGGCACGCACGCGTGCGAGCGCTTCCGCCTCCGGGCGCCACTCGTCCTCGAGCACGGACAGTGCGGCCACACCGCCGTACCGCCACGCGCGTACGGCGAGCGCCAGCCCTTCTCGGTCGCGCCCCGATCCGTCGGCGAGGAGGGCCGATATCGCGGCCGCCTCGGGGTTGCCCGCGGCCAGCCGGACCGCGTCCTGGGCAGGCGTCAGCTCGTCCTCGCACGCCTCCTGTTCATGCCCGGGCCGGAGCGCGCCGGTGAGCAGCCGGTGCGCCTCCGAGGCCGCCCGCGCCGCGAGGAACTCCAGCGCGGCCGGATCGACACCGGACGCCGGTGCGGCCTCCGTGTCCAGAGAGAGTGGCAGGCCGGGCTCCGCGGGCAGTTCGGGCGGCTCGGGGAGAGGCGGGAGGATGCCTCCGGCCGCGTACGCCTCGGCGGCGTCCACGCCCTCCTCGGGGCCGTCCGGCGCCGTCGGCTCCTCGGGCGGCGTGATGCTGCGGACCTGGAGTTCGTCCAGCAGCGCGCGTTCGCCCCGTCCTCGCATCAGCAGCAGAACGAACGGATCCTGGTCCAGCAGCCGCGCCACCTGGTAGCAGAGCGCGGCGGTGTGCCCGCAGTGGTCCCAGGCCCCGCAGCCGCATTCCGGCTCCAGATCGCCGAGCCCCGGAAGGAGTTCGACTCCGGCGGTGGCCGCGTCCTCGACCAGGTGGGGCGGCATCTCGCGGTCCAGGAGGGCGGCTATGTGCCCGGCGCGTTCGACGGCCATGCCCAGGAAGCGGTCCCACTGCTCCTCGGACAGCTCCTGCAGCAGGACGTCGGCCCGGTGCGCGGTCCGGTCGCGGTCCTGGACGACGGCCGTGATGCGTCCCGGGCGCACCGACACGGCTCCCACAGCTCCCGCGCGCGCGAGACGGCGGCCCGTCCGCAGCTGCTCGGAGTCCAGCGCCGCGTCCTCCAGGGCCTTCAGCCAGGCCTGGCCCCACCAGGTCTGCGCGAAACCGCGTCCCCGCGCGGGCGGCAGCGCGGCGAACGTGCGCTCCTCGTCGTGGTCTCTCATCGTGCTCCCCCTCGCAGCTCCACCAGGTCGGCCAGTTCGGCGTCGGACAATTCGGTGAGCCCCGCCTCGCCGGAACCGAGCACCGCGTCGGCCAACTCCCGCTTGCGCAGCAGCATGTCGGCGATGCGATCCTCGATCGTCCCCTCCGCGATCAGACGGTGCACCTGCACGGGCCGGGTCTGCCCGATGCGGTAGGCGCGGTCGGTGGCCTGTGCCTCGACGGCCGGGTTCCACCAGCGGTCGTAGTGGACGACATGCTCGGCCCTGGTCAGGTTCAGCCCCGTGCCGGCGGCCTTCAACGACAACAGGAAGACCGGGACTTCGCCCTCCTGGAAGCGCCGGACCATCACCTCGCGCGTGTCGACCGGTGTTCCGCCGTGCAGGAACTGCGAAGGCACCCCACGGGCCGTCAGATGCCGTTCGATGATCCGCGCCATGCGCACGTACTGGGTGAAGACCAGAACGCTCGCCTCCTCGGAGAGGATGGTGTCGAGCAACTCGTCCAGCAGCTCCAGCTTGCCCGACCTGCCCGGGATTCTCGGCCGCTCCTCCTTGAGGAACTGCGCCGGGTGGTTGCAGATCTGCTTGAGCCCGGTCAGCAGCTTCACGATCAGCCCGCGCCGCGCCATGCTGTCGGCCCCGGAGATCTCCGCCAGGGTCTCGCGTACCACCGCCTCGTACAGCCCCGCCTGCTCCTTGGTCAGGGACACGGCACGGTCGGTCTCGGTCTTCGGCGGCAGCTCGGGCGCGATGCCGGGATCAGACTTCCGGCGGCGCAGCAGGAACGGCCGTACGAGCTGGGCGAGGCGCTCCGCCGCCGCGGGGTCCCGGCCGCCCTCGACGGCCTGTGCGTACCGGGTGCGGAAGGTGCCGAGCCTGCCGAGGAGTCCCGGAGTCGTCCAGTCGAGGATCGCCCACAGTTCGGAGAGGTTGTTCTCCACCGGAGTGCCGGTGAGCGCCACACGCGCGCGTGAACCGATCGTGCGCAGCTCTTTCGCCGTGGCCGAGTAGGGGTTCTTCACGTGCTGCGCCTCGTCCGCGACGACCATGCCCCACGCCACCTCGGCGAGCCGCGGCGCGTCGAGCCGCATCGTGCCGTACGTGGTGAGCACGAACTCAGCGTCGGCAAGCGCCTCCAGGCTGCGGCGGGCCCCGTGGAAGCGTCGCACCGGGGTGCCGGGTGCGAACTTCTCGATCTCCCGCTGCCAGTTGCCCATCAGCGAGGCCGGGCAGACGACGAGCGTGGGTCCCGAGGCCGACGGCTCGGTCTGCCGGTGCAGATGCAGCGCGATCAAGGTGATCGTCTTGCCCAGGCCCATGTCGTCGGCCAGACAGCCGCCCAGACCCAACGACGTCATCCGGGCGAGCCAGTTGAGGCCCCGCAACTGGTAGTCGCGCAGGGTCGCCGCGAGGGCCGCGGGCTGTCCCACCGGTTGCTGCCCCTCGGGGTCCGCCAGCCGCTCCCGCAGCGTCGCCAGCCACCCCGTGGGTCGTACGTCGACACGACGGCCGTCGACCTCCGTGGAGCCCGTCAGAGCGGCGCTCAGCGCGTCGACGGGCGTGACCTTGAGGTCCTGCTGGGCGCGGGCGCGGCGCACCTCCTCGGGGTCGACGAGGACCCACTGGTCGCGCAGCCGCACCATGGGCCGGTTCGCCTCGGCCAGCTGGTCCAGCTCCTGCCGGGTGAGCTGCTGGTCGCCCAGCGCGAACCGCCAGGTGAAGGCAAGCAGCGCGTCGGCGGACAGGAACGACGGTGTGTCCGACGCGACCGAGACGGGGCCCTGCTCGTCGTCATGCGGGCCGATGACCGCGCGGGCGGTCAGCTTGCGCGCGAACTCCTTGGGCCAGTGCACGTCGACGCCGGCGCCCGCCAGCTGTCGGGCGCCTTCCCCGAGGAGGTCGGTGATCTCGTCGTCGGCGAGGTCGACGCGGTCCGGCACGGCCGCCGACAGCAGCGGAGTGAGGGGCGCCCAGGCACGGGCCGCGCGGCGCAGGGCGAGCAGAGTGTCCATCCGCGCGCGTGGGCCGAAGGCCCCGGCCCACACCGCGGCGGCATCCGTCACGAGGGCCGGGTCGCTCACGCTGTGCACCTGCGGCACAACGCGGAACGGCAGCCGGACCTCGTCCGACTCGGTCGTCTCCAGCCCGGGCACCTCGATGCGCAGCGAGAGGCGTACGCCGGCGTCGTGGCCGGCGGCGACCTCGGTGGCCCAGGCGCGCTGCTCGGGCACGTACTGCGGCTCCTGGGCGGCGAAGGCCGGGGCGCCCGCCGCGAGCTTCGCCGCGGGGGAGCGGGGCAAGGTGTCGGCGATCGCGTCGAGGAAGTCGCGCAGCAGCCGTTCCGGGTCCGGCAGGCGCCAGGGCTCGGAGTTGTCCACGGGCACCGCGTGCGCCTCGGGCGGCAGCGCGGCGGCCAGCTCACGCACCCGCTCCACGTCCTCCGCGCGCAGTGGACCCGCCCGCCACGCGTCGTGGCTGCCCGCGGACAGGCCGGGCAACAGCAGTCCCCGCGCGGCGAACTGCAGCGCCAGTAGGGCGGCCGCACCCCAGAACGCGGTCGCCCGGTGCGGCTGTGCCGCGGCACGCGCGCGCGTGAGAACCGGCAGTGCGGCGCGCACCGGCAGCAGCACGGCGGGTACGGACACCAGCTCGACGCCCCCGTCGCCGGGCACGACGACAGTCAGCTCCTCGGCGGTACCCGCCGCGACCGCGGGCGGCATCGCGCCGTCGGGCCGCCAGAAGGCGACGTCGCCGGCCCGGGCCGGGTCCGCGGGCACGAACACGGCACAGCAACCGGCCAGTTCTGAGATCTCCGAGGGTGCTGCCGTGGGAATTCTCTGCACAGCGATAGCTTATTCCTCAAATTTGACTACTGAGGGTCGGAATCGTTGAGAGTACAGGACCATGGATGACAGGGAGGTGCGGCGAGACCGTGACGTGAGTCACTCTGTATGCGGGCCCGTCGACTCCTGTCGGGAAGCTGCTCAGGGTCATGTCAGGGGTGCGCCTCAGGGTCGTATCAGGGTCGCGGTCCGGAACTGCTGGAAGCGCGGACCCGTTTTCAGGGCAGAGAGCGGCAGTGGCCGCGAAGGAGGCGACGGAGATGTCGAAGAACGCGAAGATCGCCGCGGGAGGGGCGGCGGTCGGACTCATCCTGCTGATCTGGCTCCCCTGGTGGGCGCTCCTCATCATCCTGGGGGTCCCGGCGGCGGCGTACCTCACGCTGGACCCCTCGCAGTGGCGCAGGCTGCGCCGTGTCACCCGAAAGGAGCTCGGCCGCTGAGGGGCCGTCGGAGCGGTGCGGCGGCCCGCTGACGGGGCCGTGGGGGTGCACGGCCCTGCCCGGGATCAGTTGGGGCGTACCGCCATCTCGTCGAGGGCTTTGAGGAGGCCGGGCAGTTCCGGGCCGCGGCCCACCGGCAGCACCTCTCCGGGCTCTTCGTCGAGGAGGACGAACGCGATGTCGTCGGTCCTGGCCACCATGGACCAGCCGGGACCGTCGGCACGCAGGGTCCGGGCGTCGCCGGGTGCGAACGAGGAGCGGACGCGGCCCAGGGGCGGCGGCGTGTCCACGTACGCGTGCGCCTCGGTGAGGACGCGACGCACGCCACTGCGGGTGCTGTTCCCGTTGTCACCGGGCGCGGCGTCCGGGGTGTCGCCGGGCGCTGCCTTACCGTCCTGGTTCGCGAACGTGGAGTCGTCGATCTGCTCGCGCCAGGTCGACCACTGGAGGGCGATCTCGTCGGCGCCGAGGCGGCGCTGGGCGGGGCCCCAGGTGTCGGTGTCCGGCGGGCGCAGTGGCTGCCGTTCCGCGATCTCCGGCGGGGGGTCGTGCGGCGCGGGCACACCGGGAGCCGCGACGGCCACCGCGAGGGGCCAGCCGGGCAGCGCGGCCACGACCGAGCGCTCGTCGGGCGACAGGTCGTACTCCATGCCGCAGTCCCACGACGCGATGGCGACGGCGACCAGCGACACATCGTCGACGACCACCGTCCATCGCGCACCGTCGCTGTCCTGGCCCAGCACGAGGCCGTACCCGTCGGCGAGCGGCGCGAGGTCGAGCGCCGCACAGGCCTCCGGATAGTCGTCGCCCAGCACGCTGGGGAACTGCGCGGGCGTCAGCAGCACCGCCGTGAGCACATACAGTGCGTCGTCGTCCCCGGCGGCGACGGCGTCCTCGTCCGTCCCGGCCATGCCGGCCTCCCCATCGCTCTCTCGTCCGTCGGCGCACCCTAATGCGCCAGGAAGGAGCTTGTCACGACTGCGAAGCACGCGCAGAGCTGCGATGGTCCGGCTGTAAAGGGGACGAATCGGCCGTATGTGTGCCCCGCGCTCAGGCCGCGGGCAGGCCGAGGAGCGACCGTGCCACCGTCTGCGGCGACTCGTCGCGCTCGCGGGCGAGAGCGATGACGGCCCGGCACGCCAGTTCGCTCACCCCGAAGGACAGCGCCTCGGGCGACACCCACGTCGTGGCCTCGTCGATCTGGTCCTGGTCGTCCTCGGCGCACGCCGAGACATAGGCCGCGGCGGCCTCGAACAGGTTGTGCGCGCGCTTCTTCTCGCTCTTGTTCGTGTCCGCGCGCAAGGAGTTGAGGAGTCTCTTGAAAAACTTGCGAAGCCTGCCGAACATGTTGGGCTACCTTCCCCCTGCGTCGGTTTCACCGATCGTTCCGTGCTCCCACTCAACGTAGAGACGGAGCTTCAACGGCAGAAGAGGGCCATGTGGTGAAGCGCTTCGAGCGGTCAAGCCGGTCCCTTGCCCCATGAATCGATCGTGTCGCGCGGTCAGGCCGGTCGGGCGAGCCCGCCGGCTCCGGCCGCCTGGCAGCGGGATCGGGATAGCGTGCCCTCTGCGACAGATTGAGGGGAAGGCGCGATGAAACAGGCCGAGTTCGACGGCAAGGGCAGCCACATCCGCTGGACGGAGACACCGGGCGCGGAACCCGCGCGGGTGTATCTGCACGGCCTGGGCGCGACCTCGGCGGTGTACCACGCCCACATCGCGGCCCGTCCCGAACTGACCGGCCGACGCAGCCTGTTCGTCGACCTCCCAGGGCACGGCATCAGCGACCGCCCCGCGGAATTCGGCTACACCCTCGAAGACCACGCGGACGCGCTCGCCGTCGTCCTGGACGAGGCCGGGGTCACCGGAGTGGAACTCGTGGCGCACAGCATGGGCGGCGCCGTCGTCATCGTGCTCGCCCACCGCCGGCCCGACCTGGTCTCCCGGCTGGTCCTCACCGAGGCCAATCTCGACCCGAGCCCTCCGGCCACCGCCGGCAGTAGCAGAATCGCCTTCTACGAAGAGGACGACTACGTCGAAAACGGTGGCCACGCGCGCGTGCTGGACAAGATCGGCCCCACCTGGGCGGCGACCATGCGACTCGCCGACCCGCGCGCCCTGCATCGCTCGGCGACGGGCCTCGTGCGCGGAACGACCCCCACCATGCGCCACTTGCTCAAGGACTCCACGGCCGACCGTGTCTACCTCCAGGGCGAGCTGAGCGGCGAACTCCCCGGCAGGGAAGGCCTGGAGGCCGCGGGCGTGCGCGTGGTGACCGTGCCCGGCGCGGGTCACAACGTCATGTTCGACAACCCCGACGCCTTCGTGGCCGTGGTCGCCGGGCAGGCCTGACGGGTCAGCCCTCGCGCACGGCCAGCGCGAGGAAACGGGCGTCCTCGTCGACGTACGACGTCATGCGCCAGCCGGAACCGGCGAGCAGCGGGCGGAGATTGGGCTCGGCGCGCAGGTCGGCCGGGGTGATCTGCCGCCCCTGGCGGGCCGCGAGCGCCACCCTGCCGATCGGGTGGAAGAGCGCCAGCGTGCCGCCGGGGCGGACCACGCGCGCCAACTCCCGCAGATTCTCCGCCGGATTGGGGAGGTGCGCGATGAGCCCGGCCGCGAACACCGCGTCGAGCGACTCCGAGCGCAGGGGCAGCACGGCCACGTCGGCGAGCAGCAACCGCCCGTCGTGGTCCCGTCCGGCCCGTACGGCGGCCTCCAGCATCGCCGGGGTGAGGTCGGCCCCGAGGACCGTCCCGGAGGGCCCCACGGCGGCCCGCAGCGGCGGCAGGGCGCGTCCGGTCCCGCAGCCCGCGTCGAGCACGCGGTCACCCGCGCGCAGCCCGAGCTCGGCGACCGCGGCCGCGTAGGCGGGGCCGTCGTCGGGGAACCTCGTGTCCCAGTCGGCCGCGCGGGCTCCGAAGAACTCCTGGACATGCGTGTGGTCCTCGCTCATGTTCCGCATGATCCCTCACCGGCACGGGGGACGGCACTGTGCGCACGTTCGAGCGGGACGCGATCGTTCAGCCGCATATATGCAACACATTCCGTCACCTTTCGAAATGCGCCCCCTTCATGCGCTCCTGTCCGGACTAGCGTCCCGGGGCCATGGGACACCTGGACCACGCCGCCTTCGGCTGGCTGACCCCCGTACTGTCGTACGCGATGGCCTGCATCGGCGCCGCCCTCGGGCTGCGCTGCACGGTCCGCGCGCTCGGCACCACCGGAAGGCCGCGCCGCAACTGGCTGCTCACCGCGGCCTCCGCGATCGGCACCGGCATCTCGACGATGCACTTCGTGGCGATGCTCGGCTTCAGCGTCAGCGGCACCGAGATCCGCTACGACGTGCCGCTGACCATCCTCAGCCTCCTCGTCGCCATGATCGTCGTCTGCGCGGGCGTCTTCGCCGTCGGCTACGGCCGCGACCGTGGCCGGGCGCTCTTCCTCGGCGGGCTCACCACCGGGCTGGGCGTCGCCAGCATGCACTACCTGGGCATGACCGCGGTGCGACTGCACGGCGACATCAGCTACGACCCGGCACTCGTCGCGCTCTCCGTGGCGATCGCCGTGGCCGCGGCGACGGCGGCCCTGTGGGCGGCGCTCAACATCAAGTCGCCCATCGCCGTCACCGTGGCCTCCCTGGTCATGGGAGGAGCCGTGAGCAGCATGCACTACACCGGGATGCTCGCGGTGAGTGCGGAGGTCACTCCTTCCGGGGAGGTCCTGCCCGGGGCCACGGCGATGCAGTTCATCTTCCCCCTCGCCGTCGGTCTCGGGTCCTATCTCTTCCTCACCTCGGCGTTCGTCGCGCTGTCGCCGACAGCCGGGGAACACCAGGCATCCGCGTCGGCCCAGCGGCCGGTCGAGAGCGTCGCCCACCGGTGACCCCGACCCACGGCAGCCCGGGCGACGCGCCCCGAACCACTCCGATCGAGGAGGCCATGCGTACACCCCGTAGGACCCCGACAACCGGCACCGAGCCGCCGCCCCAGCCCCCGGTGCGCGGCCGCCGCGCCCACGCGGGCCCGCCGGCCGACGAACGCCCCGAGGACGACGAGGCCGTCGCCGGGGCAGCGGGCGAGGCACCCACGCGCGCGGAACGCTGGAGCATCCGTCCCCGCACGGTCCGGGCCAAGATCGTCTGCCTGCTGATGGTGCCCGTCGTCTCCCTGCTCGCCCTGTGGGCGTACGCCACCGTCACCACGGCCCAGGATGTCGCCAGGCTCCGGCAACTGCAGCGCGTCGACGCCTCCGTGCGTACCCCGGTCGCCGACGCCGTCGCCGCGCTGCAGGCCGAGCGCGAGGCCGCCGTGCGGTACGCCACCGAGCCCGCCTCCGAGCGGGCGAGCGGCCTGAAGGAGCTGGCGGAGCGCACCGACCGGGCTGTGGCGAAGCTGCGCCTCGGCGACGAGCACACCGTCGCCGACGGCACCGATCTGCCCTCCGGGGTGTCGCAGCGCCTCGACACCTTCGTCACCGGGGCCGAGCGGCTGAGCTCGCTGCGGGCCTCGGTGCTCGACCGCCGTACCGGATGGGCCGAGACGTACGAGCGGTACACCAGGACCATCTCCGCGGCCTTCGGAGTGGGCGGCGCGCTCACCGGCATCCAGGACGCGGAACTGGGCTCCGACGCGCGCGTACTGCTCGAATTCTCCCGCGCGGGCGAGGCATTGGCCCGGGAGGACGCGGTGCTGGCCGGTGCCCGCCTCGCCGGAAGCCTCGACGGCGAGCGGCTGCGACGGTTCACCGGAGCCGTCGACACCCGCCGCACCTTCACCGAATCCGCCGTCGCGGACCTGCGCGGACCCGAACGAGCCGCCTGGACCGACCTCGCGGAAGGCAGCGCGTACGCAGAAGTACAGGCCGTCGAGAACAAGGTGCTTGCCGGTCATCCCGGCACCAAGGCGCTCGCGGCCGCCCCCGAAGCCACATGGAACAGGGCACACGCGCGCGTGCAGGACGACATGCGGGCCATCGAGGCCGGTGCGGGACGCGGAGTGGCCGACCGGGCCGATCCGTTCACCCGCGGTCTGCTCACCCCGGCCGGTGCCGCCGTCCTCCTCGGTCTCGCCGCCGTCGCCGCCTCGCTCGTCATCTCCGTACGCATCGGCCGCGGTCTGGTCGTCGAACTGGTCAGCCTGCGCAACAGCGCCCTGGAGATCGCCCGCCGCAAACTCCCGCACGCCATGCGGAAGCTGCGCGCGGGGGAGGAGATCGACGTCAACGCCGAGGCCCCACCCGGACCGCCCGCCGAGGACGAGGCCGGTCAGGTCGCCGAGGCACTGGGCACCGTCCACCGCGCCGCGCTGCGCGCCGCCGTCGAACGCGCGGAGCTGGCCAGCGGCATCTCCGGAGTCTTCGTCAACCTCGCCCGCCGCAGCCAGGTCCTCGTACACCGCCAGCTGAGCCTCCTGGACGGCATGGAGCGCAGGTCCGAGGACCCGAACGAACTCAGCGACCTCTTCCGGCTCGACCACCTCACCACCAGGATGCGACGCCACGCGGAGAGCCTGATCATCCTCTCCGGAGCGGCACCCGGCCGCGCCTGGCGCATGCCGGTCTCGCTGACGAACGTGGTCCGCGCGGCCGTCTCCGAAGTCGAGGACTACGCGCGCGTGGAGGTACGCCAGCTCCCCGAAGCCCAGATCGTCGGGGCCGTCGTAGCCGACCTCACCCACCTGCTCGCGGAGGTCGTGGAGAACGCCGCCCAGTTCTCGCCGCCCCACACGCGCGTGCGGATCACGGGCGAACCGGTCGGCAACGGTTACGCCATCGAGGTCGAGGACCGGGGGCTCGGCATGGGCAAGGAGACCCTCGCCGAGGCCAACCGCCGCATCGAGCAGTCCGAGGCCCTCGACCTGTTCGACAGCGACCGGCTCGGCCTGTTCGTGGTCAGCAGGCTCGCATCCCGCCACGGCATCAAGGTCCATCTGCGGACCTCGCCCTACGGCGGCACCACCGCGGTTGTCCTGCTGCCCACCGCCTTGTTGCACAGCGGCGCGGCGGGTCGATCACCCCGCGCGGCCGTGGACACCGGACAGGCTCAGGAACGCGCGTACGCGCGCGTGCCCGCGCCCCGACAGGAGCCGCCCGTCGAGCAGCCGGCCGAGCGGCCCGCGCTGGTGGCCCCCGTGCCGCCGGCCCCGGAGGAGGCCCCGTCGGACGGTACGCACACCGCCACACCGCCAGGAGTCACCACCTTGCGCCTGCACCGCCCCACGGACGACTCCGAAGGCTCCGACGACCTCCCGCGCCGCATACGTCAGGCACATCTCGTGCCCCAACTGCGCGAGCAGCGCACCGAAGAACCGGCACAGGAGCAGGACACGCGGGGCGCCGACGAGCGCACCCCCGAACTCGTACGGGACCGCATGGCGGCCTACCGCGACGGCTGGGCACGCGGCGGCGGCAGGGCACCCGGTCACGGCACCACATCCGACCCGGTGGCGGGCGGCGACAGCAGCGAAGGAGACCCCAGATGATCCAGGACCCCAGCATGAGGGCCGCCCAGAGGTCCGGCGAACTCGACTGGCTGCTGGACGACTTGGTGCTGCGCGTGACCGAGGTACGGCACGCCGTGGTGCTGTCGAACGACGGACTCGCGGTGGGTGCCTCCACCGACCTCGAGCGGGAGGACGCCGAGCACCTCGCGGCGGTCGCCTCCGGCTTCCACAGCCTGGCCAAGGGCGCCGGCCGTCACTTCGGCGCCGGCGGCGTACGCCAGACGATGGTGGAGATGGACGACGGCTTCCTGTTCGTGGCGGCCGCCGGCGACGGCTCATGCCTGGCCCTCCTCACCGCCGTCACGGCCGACATCGGCCTGGTGGCGTACGAGATGGCGCGGTTGGTGAAACGTGTCGGCGAGCACCTGTACACCCCGCCGCGTGCCGCGGCGCGGCCACCCGCCGCCCGATGACCCAGGACGGTCCGCGCTCATGACCGAGGACAGGACAGGCGCTCCGCAGGAGCCGCCGGGCAACCAGTGGTACGACAACGAGGCCGGACCCCTCGTCCGCCCGTACGCGATGACGGGCGGTCGCACCAAACCCGGTCCCACCGGGGTCCGTTTCGATCTGATCGCACTGGTCTCCCTCGACACGCGCGCGCCCGATGCCGGCGACGAGACCTCGCTCGGCCCGGAACACCGGGCCCTGATCGAACTCTGCCGCGTAGAAACGCAGTCGGTCGCCGAACTCTCCGCCGGAGCCGACCTGCCCGTCGGCGTCGTCCGAGTGCTCCTCGGCGACCTGCTGGAACTGGGCCGCGTCACCGTCAGCCGCCCGGTCCCGCCCGCGCAACTGCCCGACGAGCGAATCCTGCGCGAGGTGATCGAGGGACTGAGGGCACTGTAGAGCAGGCAGATGGAAGCAACTGGAAGCAGTTGGAAGTAGCTGGAAACAGATGGGCCCGTCTCGTACCGATGTGCGCACCGATCCGGGCATCGAACGCACGCGACTCGGTCACAGCGGTGAAATAGCGGTCCAACACTCCGAAGAAAACCGGCAGTTGACATGATGCTGACTTCGCATGCACGCACTGACACCGAGTCGTGCCGGCACTCCCGAGAGAAGTGATCGATGGTCTCCGAGCACTCCGACACCACCGGCGGGGACACGACCGCCCTGGCGTTGAAGATCCTGGTCGCCGGCGGTTTCGGCGTGGGCAAGACGACCCTGGTGGGCGCGGTCAGTGAGATCAGGCCGCTGCGCACCGAGGAACTGCTGAGCGAGGTGGGCCAGTCGGTGGACGACACCGACGGCGTGGACCAGAAGGTCACGACGACCGTGGCCATGGACTTCGGCCGCATCACGATCAGGTCCGGCCTCTCCCTCTACCTCTTCGGCACCCCGGGCCAGGACCGGTTCTGGTTCCTGTGGGACGAACTGGCGCAGGGCGCCCTCGGCGCGGTCGTCCTCGCCGACACCCGACGGCTGGAGGACTGCTTCCCGGCGGTCGACTACTTCGAGCACCGGCACATCCCGTTCGTGGTGGCCGTCAACTGCTTCCCGGGCGCCCGCACCTACGGCGCCCACGATGTCTCACGCGCCCTCGATCTCGACCGGGGCACACCCGTGGTCCTCTGCGACGCCCGTGACCGCGACTCCGGGAAGGAAGTGCTGATCAGGCTCGTCGAGTACGCCGGGCGGATGCACACCGCCCGGCTGCTCGACTCCGTCGGCTGATTCCCGACGACTCAGTCCGCCACCGCGGAGTACGCCAGAACCTTGTCGACCCGCACGCGGACGAGCAGTTCGCCCGGAACACCGTTGCGCCTGCCGAACTCCTCACCCCGGTCCTCGCCCATGTAGCGCGCGCCGATCAGCGTGGCCCAGTGCCTCACCTCGTCGAGGTCCTCGGACAGCTCGGCCCGCCCTTCCAGCACGACGAAGTCGTACGGCGGCCGGTCGTCGTCCACACACAGGGCGACACGTCCGTCCCTGGCCAGATTCCGTCCCTTGACGGTTTCCTTGCCGGTGTTGAAGACCACATCGTCGCCGTCCAGCAGAAACCAGATGGGCGCGATGTGCGGGCGCCCGTCGGCGCGAACGGTTGAAAGTTTGCCGGTGCGAGTCCCGTACGAGACGAAGGCCCGCCATTCCTCATCGGTCATCTTCTGTGCCATGTTCCCATCCTGCTTGCTCCGGCGGCGGCCGTGGGGAAGGCTGAAACGTCGGATCCCCCGGCCAGGGGGAGCGACTACACGGGGAGCAGACAATGGCGCGGAACATGGGGCTTGCCTGGCTGCTGGACGACGTGACCGAGCGTGTCGACCATGTACGGCACGCCCTGCTGCTGTCCAACGACGGTCTGGTGACGGGCGCGAGCACGGGACTTCGACGTGAGGACGCCGAGCATCTCGCCGCCGTCTCGTCCGGGCTGCACAGCCTCGCCAAGGGTTCCGGCCGCCACTTCGGTGCCGGGCAGGTCCGCCAGACGATGGTCGAGTTCGACGACGCCGTGCTCTTCGTGACCGCGGCGGGCGCGGGCAGTTGCCTCTGTGTGCTCAGCGGGGCCCAGGCCGACATCGGTCACGTCGCGTACGAGATGACCCTGCTGGTGAACCGCGTCGGCGAACACCTCGACGTCGATGCCCGAGAGCCTGAACACGTGCCCACGGCGGACCTCTGACCTGCTCATACGTCCACGGCGGCGAGGTTATCCACAGGCTCGCCGCGATGTCCGACGCAGCGGCTACGGTTTTTTCTCGAAGCGAGCGCGAACCAGCGCGAGCACGTCATCGCACGGGGGAGAACGACCATGTCGGGCCACACCATCACGCAGTCCACCACAACCCTCACGCCCACCTCGGCTTCGGCCACCGCCGGGACCGACCGCCCCTCACTCGCACAGAGCCGCGCAGCGCGGGAACTGGGGCTCAAACGCGGAGAGTTCGACCTCGCCGTACAGCTGGGATGCGTCCGGACCATCGCCGACGACGGCGAAGGCGGCCGTCGCGTCACTCGCGAGGAGATCGGCCGGGTGCGCTCCGAGAGCGGCTTCCCCGAAGCGCTGAGGGAGCGCGTCAGGACCGTGGGTACGACGGAGGGCGCGGCTCTCATCGACGTGACGGGAGCGAGGTTCACCCGTCTCGCCCGCCTCGGCCTCGTGGTGCCGGCCAAGTGGTACCTCAACCGCTACCGGGCGGTCGTCTGGCTGTATCTGGCCGACGAACTACGGCAGTTCGCGGCCGACGAGAAGAACACCCCGCTGCTGCGCGGCCGCGTACCGGAGGCCCTGCGCCGCCAACTGGACGCGGGGCTCGACCTGCGGCCCCGCAACTGGCGGGGACGCCACCTCGGATTCCTGCTGCGGCAGGCGGAGGATCCGTGGGTGCGGGCCGCCGCCGTGGCGTCCCTGCTCGACCCGGTCCAGGTGGCGGAGATCGTCCGGGACCCCTACGAGCGCGCCTACCTGAACCGCTTCCGGCCCGAGCGGCCCGCTCACGGTGCCCCTGAGTCACCCGCCGCCCAGATCGCCGCCAGGATCACGACGGCGGACGATCCCGACGAGATCGGCTGGCTGCGGGCCGACTTGAGGCAGACGGTCGCCGACGCGCGCGGGCATCGGGCCGCGCCACGGCCGGAGCAGGAGCCATCGGTGCCGGGGTCAGGACTTGCCACGGTAGGGAAACCGCAGCCGCCGCCGACGCCCACGGGCCGACCGGAGCGGACGGCAAGCGACAGCGGTGCGCACCCCGGCCACCTGCCGTCGCCGGGCCAGGAGCCGGAGAAACCACGCGGTCTGCTCGGTTGGCTGCGCCGCAGAAAGCCCTGACCGGCGCGCGGTCTGTGCCCACCTCGACGGGTCAGGCGCCGAGCTTGCGGAACAGGCCCTCCTGGACGACCGAGACGAGCAGGCGTCCCTCCAGGTCGTAGATGCGCCCGCGGGCCAGCCCGCGTCCACCCACGGCGATGGGGGATTCCTGGTCGTACAGGAACCACTCGTCCGCGCGGAACGGCCGGTGGAACCACATGGCGTGGTCCAGCGACGCCATGTCGAAGCTCCGTGGGCCCCAGAGGGGTTCGACCGGGATGCGGACCGCGTCCAGCAGGGTCATGTCGCTGGCGTACGTCAGGGCGCAGGTGTGCACGAGCGGGTCGTCGCCGAGGGGGCCGACGGCCCGCATCCACACCGCGCTGCGCGGCTCGGCGTTCTCGATCTCCTCGGGGGTCCAGCGCAGCCGGTCCACGTAGCGGATGTCGAAGGGCTGACGCCGTGCCATGCGCTCCAACTGCTCGGGGAGCGCGCCCAGATGCTCCCTGATCTCCTGCGACACCGTCGGCAGGGACTCGGGGTCCGGCACCTTGCGGGCCGGCGGCAGCTGGTGTTCAAAGCTCCCTTCCTCAGGCTTGTGAAAGGAGGCGGTCAGATTGAAGATCGTGCGACCCTGCTGCACGGCGGTGACGCGACGCGTGGTGAACGACCGCCCGTCCCGGACCCGTTCGACCTGGTACACGATCGGCACCCCCGGACGGCCCGGGCGCAGGAAGTACGCGTGCAGCGAGTGCACCGGCCGCTCGCCGTCCGTCGTGCGCCCGGCGGCGACCAGGGCCTGGCCCGCGACCTGGCCGCCGAAAACCCGCTGCAGGGATTCCTGCGGGCTGCGGCCGCGGAAGATGTTCACCTCGATCTGCTCCAGGTCGAGCAGGTCGACGAGTCTCTCGGCGGGGTTGGTCGTCATGTGCTGGCCTCTCCTGTACTCACAGCTGGCCGACGTCGGTGACCCTGACGACGGCGCGGCCCTCGGCGTCGGAGGCCGCGAGGTCGATCTCCGCGCTGACGCCCCAGTCATGGTCGCCGTTGGGGTCGGCGAAGGTCTGCCGGACGCGCCACAGACCGTTCTGCGGCTCCTCCTCGATCATCAGCAGCCGGGGGCCGCGGGCGTCGGGCCCGGTGCCGAGCTCGTCGTACTCGTCCCAGTACTTGTCCATCGCCTCGCCCCACCGCTCGGCGTCCCAGCCGGACTCGGCGTCCAGCTCGCCGAGTTCGTCGATCTGGTCGAGAGCGGCGAGCTCGACGCGGCGGAACATGGCGTTACGGACGAGGACGCGGAAGGCGCGCGCGTTCGAGGTGACCGGCCTGACCTGGTCGGCCTTCTCCTGGGCCTCCTCGGCGGTCATCTCCTCCGGATTGGCGAGTTGCTCCCACTCGTCGAGGAGGCTGGAGTCGACCTGGCGCACCATCTCGCCGAGCCAGGCGATCAGGTCCTCCAGATCGTCGGACTTGAGGTCGTCGGGGACGGTGTGGTCGAGCGTCTTGAACGCGCCGGCGAGGTACCGCAGCACGATGCCCTCGGTGCGGGCCAGCTCGTAGAAGGAGACGAACTCCGTGAAGGACAGCGCCCGTTCGTACATGTCACGGATCACGGACTTCGGGGACAGCGGATGGTCGCCGACCCACGGATGGCTCTTGCGGTACATGTCGTACGCGTGGAAGAGCAGTTCTTCCAACGGCTTGGGGTACGAGATGTCCTGGAGCCGGTCCATGCGCTCCTCGTACTCGACTCCGTCCGCCTTCATCGCGGCGACGGCCTCGCCACGCGCCTTGTTCTGCTGGGCGGCGAGGATCTGCCGCGGGTCGTCCAGCGTGGACTCGACGACGGACACCATGTCCAGGGCGTACGAGGGGGATTCGGGGTCCAGGAGCTCGAACGAGGCGAGCGCGAACGTCGACAGCGGCTGGTTGAGCGCGAAATCCTGCTGGAGGTCGACCGTCAGGCGGACGATACGCCCCTCGGCGTCCGGTTCATCGAGCTTCTCGACGATGCCGCCGTCGAGGAGCGAACGGTAGATGGCGATCGCCCGGCGGATGTGCCGCAACTGCTGCTTGCGCGGCTCGTGATTGTCCTCCAGCAGGCCACGCATCGCCGCGAAGGCGTTGCCGGGGCGGGCGATCACCGAAAGGAGCATCGCGTGCGTGACCCGGAAGCGGGACGTGAGCGGCTCCGGGTCGGAGGCGATGAGCTTCTCGAAGGTGTTCTCCGTCCAGCCCACAAAGCCCTCGGGCGCCTTCTTGCGAACCACCTTGCGACGCTTCTTCGGATCGTCGCCGGCCTTGGCGAGCGCCTTCTCGTTCTCGATGACGTGCTCGGGCGCCTGCGCCACCACGAAGCCCGCCGTGTCGAAGCCCGCGCGCCCGGCGCGGCCCGCGATCTGGTGGAACTCCCGTGCGCGCAGCGTCCGCACCCGGTTGCCGTCGTACTTCGTCAGCGCGGTGAACAGCACCGTACGAATGGGGACGTTGACGCCGACACCGAGCGTGTCCGTGCCGCAGATGACCTTCAGCAGACCGGCCTGGGCCAGCTTCTCCACCAGGCGCCGGTACTTGGGCAGCATGCCGGCGTGGTGGACACCGATGCCGTGCCGCACGTAACGGGAGAGGTTGCGGCCGAACTTGGTGGTGAAGCGGAAGTTGCCGATCAGCTCGGCGATCCGGTCCTTCTCCTCCCGCGAGCACATGTTGATGCTCATCAGCGCCTGGGCCCGCTCCACGGCCTGCGCCTGGGTGAAGTGCACGATGTAGACGGGCGCCTGCTTGGTCTGCAGCAGCTCGGTGAGTGTCTCCGTCAGAGGCGTCAGCCGGTACTCGTACGACAGTGGCACCGGGCGGGTCGCCGAGCGGACCACCGCCGTGGGGCGGCCGGTGCGCCGGGTGAGGTCCTTCTCGAACATCGAGACATCGCCGAGCGTCGCCGACATCAGGATGAACTGCGCCTGCGGCAGCTCCAGGATCGGGATCTGCCAGGCCCAGCCGCGGTCCGCCTCCGCGTAGAAGTGGAACTCGTCCATCACGACCTGGCCGACATCGGCGTCCTTGCCGTCGCGCAGCGCGATGGACGCCAGGACCTCGGCGGTGCAGCAGATGACGGGGGCGTCGGCGTTCACGGACGCGTCGCCCGTCAGCATGCCGACGTTCTCGGTGCCGAAGATCTTGCACAGCTCGAAGAACTTCTCCGAGACGAGCGCCTTGATCGGGGCCGTGTAGAAGGTGACCTCGTCCCGGGCGAGCGCCGCGAAGTGCGCACCCGCGGCGATCATGCTCTTGCCCGAGCCGGTCGGCGTCGACACGATCACGTTCGCGCCGGAGACCACCTCGATCAGCGCCTCCTCCTGGTGTGGATAGAGGGTGAGACCGCGTTCCTCGGCCCACGACTCGAAGGCTTCGTAGAGGGCGTCGGGGTCGGCGGTCCGCGGCAGCTGATCGATGAGGGTCACACCCCCATCTTGCCTGCCGACCCACGCGATGGGGGAATCGGATGCCGACCGGAAGATCACGAACGTTACGCTGTGGCGCCGATGGAGCGTCAGCGCACCTCGGCAACTGGACAGCGGCACAAGCGGAATGGGGCGGGACACGGCCATGATGGGACCAGCACACTCACTGTCGGGGGCCGCGGCCTGGCTCGGCGTCGGAGCGGCCGCCGCCGCGGCCGGGCACACGATGCCCTGGCCCGTTCTGCTGGTCGGCGCGCTGATCTGCGCGGGCGCCGCCCTCGCCCCGGACCTGGATCACAAGGCGGCCACCATCTCGCGGGCCTTCGGGCCCCTGTCGCGCTGGCTGTGCGAGATCGTCGACAAGCTCTCGTACGCCGTCTACAAGGCGACGAAGAAGCAGGGCGACCCACGCCGCTCCGGAGGCCACCGCACGCTCACGCACACCTGGCTGTGGGCGGTGCTGATCGGAGGCGGGGCCTCTGTCCTGGCGATCACGGGCGGACGCTGGGCCGTGCTGGCCATCCTGTTCGCGCACATGGTGCTGGCCATCGAAGGCCTGCTGTGGCGGGCGACCCGCGGTTCCAGCAGCGATGTCCTGGTCTGGCTGCTGGCCGCGACCAGTGCCTGGATCCTCGCGGGAGTGCTGGACAAGCCGGGCAACGGAGCCGACTGGCTGTTCACCTCGCCGGGCCAGGAGTACCTGTGGCTGGGGCTGCCGATCATCCTCGGGGCGCTGGTGCACGACATCGGGGACGCGTTGACCGTCTCCGGCTGCCCGATCCTGTGGCCGATCCCGGTGGGTCGCAAGCGCTGGTATCCGATAGGCCCGCCGAAGGCGATGCGGTTCCGCGCGGGCAGCTGGGTCGAGCTGAAGGTGCTGATGCCGGCGTTCATGGTGCTCGGGGGAGTGGGCGGCGCGGCGGCGCTGAACTTCATCTGACAGGCGGGAGAGCGTTCGGTGGCGTGGCCCGGCCGGCGGGGTGCCCGGCTGCGCGTCCCTCAGACCGCGTCGCCCCCGCCCGAGACCTGGCCCTCGCCGCCGTACCGCCGTTCGAAGCGGGCGACGCGTCCTTCCGAGTCCACGGTACGTGCCCTGCCGATGTGGAAGGGGTGGCTCTCCGAGGAGATCTCCACGTCCACGACCGGGTATGTCTCGCCGTCGTCCCACTCGATGGTCCGGTCGCCGGCGGCGGTGGACCGGGTGAGGAAGGCGTATCCGGCGGTGCGGTCGCGGAAGACGACGGGGCGGTAGTCGGGGTGCTTGTCCTGCTGCATGGGCGCTCCTTCGGGGCGGTGGGTGCGCCGGAGGCCGGGCAGGCCTGTCGAGAGGGCTTGTGGGCGGAGGGCTCCGTCAGCCGGACAGGGCGTCCTCGTCGACGATGTGCATCGCTGCCTCCTCGGCCGAGGAGGCAGCCCCGTCGATGCCGACGTCGGTTGCGATCAGCCCGCTCTCCTCGTCCTCGTGCGCACCCTCGTCGGGGGCGACGAGCCGACCGGAGCGGGCTGCACCCACCTCGTTGTCCAGGGGTTCGCCGTCGGTGTCCTGACAGTCACCGATGCCGTCGCCGCCCGGGGGCGCGATGTCCGGGAGTTCTTCGGCGAGGCGCTGCTCCAGGGTCTCGCCCCTCAGGCGCTCCTCGGCGGTCACTCCGGTGTGTTCCACCGCCCATGGCCGCTCCGGCGGTGACCAGCCCCGGTCGAGGGGGTCGGTCACGCCGTCGGCGACCAGGGTGTCCTCGGCGTCCAGCAGCCCTGCGTCGTCCTGTACCTCGGATCCGTCGGGCTGGTAGACGTCGTCTCCCCATCCGTCGGCTCTGTTCACGGCTACCTCCAGATGGTGGGACGGGCCCGCCGTCACTGTGTCGACGGCGGCGGGCACGTGGGCCGCTGGGCGACGGCCCGAACCTCGCGAGCCGGGGGGCTCACGGGGGTCCCCCGAAACTTTGCCACCACCAGCCTTCCACTCGCTTTCGGCACCGCGCAACGCCAGAGCACCGGGGGTGGGCGTCGCCGGGGCCCGTGTCCCGGGCCATCGCGGGCTTTCGCCTCACCACGACCTGCGCGTCCTTGCGTGGCCCGTGGCCGGGGCAGGGCAGGGATGGGCACGTAGGGGGTCTCTCGGCAGGGGTGGGGTCTCTCGGCCGGAGGCGGCTTGGCTTCCGGCCGAGGGTGGCTTGTGCTTTATGGCCCAGGGTGGCCTGCGGGTGCTTCTGCACCAGGGCGGCTTGTGGCTTCGCACCAGGGCGTCCTGGGGCTTCCGACCCGGGGATTCGGGACCCGGGGATCCAGGACCCGGGTCTACCCGTGTCACCCGGCCCGAAGCAGCGCGCGCCCGCTCCCGGTGGCCACCCCGAGCCCCGCTCACCGGGCGACCCGACCCCGACCCGGCCGTGCCGCGCCCGCGGCAGACCCCGAGTCGGGCCACCCGCCCGGCCCCTCCGCTCACCCGTGTCACCTCACCCGTGCCAAGACCTCCACAGCGCCGCGTATGCCCCGTCCGCCGAGACCAGGTCGTCGTGGCTGCCGAGTTCGGTGATCTGCCCGTTCTCGACGACGGCGATGACGTCGGCGTCGTGGGCGGTGTGCAGCCGGTGGGCGATGGCGACGACGGTGCGGCCGTCGAGGACGCGGGCCAGGGAGCGTTCGAGGTGGCGGGCCGCGCGCGGGTCGAGGAGCGAGGTCGCCTCGTCCAGGACCAGCGTGTGCGGGTCGGCCAGCACCAGCCGGGCCAGGGCGATCTGCTGGGCCTGGGCCGGGGTGAGCGCGAGCCCGCCCGAGCCGACCTCGGCGTCCAGCCCGTCGTCCAGGGCCCGCGCCCAGCCGTCGGCGTCGACCGCGCCCAGCGCCGCCCACAGCTCGGCGTCCTCGGCACCGGTACGGGCGAGGAGCAGGTTGTCGCGCAGGGAGCCCACGAAGACGTGGTGTTCCTGGTTGACGAGCGCCACGTGGGAGCGGACGTCCTCGGCCGGCATACGGGACAGCTCCGCGCCACCCAGGGTGATCCGGCCGTCGCGGGGCGCGTAGATCCCGGCGAGCAGCCTGCCCAGCGTGGACTTGCCCGCGCCGGAAGGACCGACCAGGGCGAGCCGCGTGCCGGGTGCGACCTCCAGCGACACCTTGCGCAGCACGTCGACCCCGGCCCGGTACCCGAAGTGCACCCTGTCGGCGTGCACGTCACGCCCGTCGGGGGCCACGGAGACGTCCCCCGCGTCCGGCTCGATGTCCCGCACGCCCACGAGCCGGGCCAGCGACACCTGGGCGACCTGGAGCTCGTCGTACCAGCGCAGGATGAGGCCCACCGGGTCGACGAGCATCTGCGCGATGAGCGCGCCCGTCGTCAGCTGGCCGACCCCGATCCACCCCTCCAGGACGAACACCCCGCCGATCATCAGGACCGAGCAGAGGACCGTGACATGCGTGAGGCTGACGACCGGGAAGAGCACCGACCGCAGCCAGAGCGTGTACCGTTCCCAGGCGGTCCACTCCTGGACACGACGGTCCGACTGCGCGATCCGGCGCTCGCCCAGGCGGTGGGCCTCGACAGTACGCCCGGCGTCCACGGTCTCCGCGAGGACGGCGGCGACGGCGGCGTACCCGGCGGCCTCCGAGCGATAGGCGGACGGTGCGCGCCGGAAGTACCAGCGGCAGCCGACCACCAGCAGCGGCACGGCCACCAGCACGGCGAGCGCCAGCGGCGGCGCGGTCACGGCGAGACCGCCGAGCAGCAGCCCCGCCCACACCACCCCGATCGCCAGCTGCGGCACGGCCTCCCGCATCGCGTTGGCGAGCCGGTCGATGTCCGTGGTGATCCGGGACAGCAGGTCACCCGTGCCGGCCCGCTCCAGCACGCCCGGTGGCAGCCCCACCGACCGTACGAGGAAGTCCTCCCGCAGGTCGGCCAGCATCCGCTCGCCGAGCATGGCACCGCGCAGCCGTACCTCCCGTACGAACGCGGCCTGGACGACGAGGGCGACGACGAACAGCGAGGCCGTGAGCCCGAGATGGAGTTCACGAGCGCCGTCCGACACACGCTCGACGAGTCCGCCCAGCAGGTAGGGGCCCGCCATGGAGGCGACGACGGCGATCGTGTTGACGGTGATGAGCAGGGCGAAGGCCCGGCGGTGCCGGCGCAACAGCTCGGTCACATACGCGCGTACGGTCGCCGGGGCGCCGACGGGCAGGGTGTTCGCCGTCGTTGGCGCGGCCGGGTCGTACGCCGGTGGTGCCACGCCGATCATGCGGTCTCCTCGATCTCTTCCAGTTCCTTGAGCACGCCGTCGAGGGCGGACTGCTGTTCGGTCTTTTCTTCGGTCTTTTCTTCGGTCTCGTCTTCAGTCTCGCGCGTGACCACGGCCCGGTACCGCGGCTCTTTGCGCACCAGTTCGCGGTGCACGCCGACCGCCACGACCTCGCCCTCGTGCACCAGCACGACCCGGTCCGCGAGGTCCAGGAGCAGCGGTGAGGAGGTGAACACGACCGTCGTACGGCCCGACCGCAGCCCCCGCACACCGTTCGCGATGCGCGCCTCGGTGTGGGAGTCGACGGCGGACGTCGGCTCATCCAGGACGAGCACCTCCGGGTCCGTGATCAGGGACCGGGCCAGCGCGAGCCGCTGGCGCTGCCCGCCGGACAGGGACCGGCCGCGCTCGGTGATCCGCGCGTCCATCGGGTCCTCGGCGTCCAGCGACCCCTGGGCGAGCGCGTCCAGCACATCACCGCACTGCGCGGCGGCCAGCGCCTCCTCGGCGCTCACCTCGCCCGAAGCGGGGACGTCGAACAGTTCCCGCAGGGTGCCGGACAGCAGCACCGGGTCCTTGTCCTGGACCAGGACGGCCGTACGCGCACTGGAGAGCGGCAGCTCGTCGAGCGGTACGCCGCCCAGGAGCACCGAGACTCCCTCCTCGGAAGGGTGGCCGCCCAGCCGTTCCGCCAGCCGCCCCGCCGCGTCCGGGTCGCCGCACACCACTGCGGTGAGACGTCCGGAGGGCGCGAGCAGCCCGGTCGCCGGGTCGTACAGGTCGCCGGACGGTACGGCGGCCTCGCGTGATCCCTCGCTGTCCGTGGCCCGTTCCAGGGAAAGTACCCGGGCGGCCCGCCGGGCGGACGGACGCGAGAAGGAGTACGCCATGGCGATCTCCTCGAAGTGCCGCAGCGGATAGGTCAGCAGCATGACCGCGCTGTACACGGTCACCAGCTCACCGACTGTGATCCGGCCCTCGCGGGCCAGGCCCACGCCGTGCCACACGACCGCGATCATCAGCAGCCCCGGCAGCAGCACCTGGATCGCGGAGATCAGGGCCCACATCCGGGCGCTGCGCACGGCCGCGTGGCGGACCTCCTGGGAGGCCCGGCGGTAGCGGTCCAGGAACAGCTCCTCGCCGCCGATGCCGCGCAGCACGCGCAGGCCCGCGACCGTGTCCGAGGCGAGTTCGGTGGCGCGGCCCGCCTTCTCGCGCTGGAAGTCGGCACGCCGGGTGGCCCGGGGCAGCAGCGGCAGCACGGCGAGGGCGAGGACGGGTACGCCCACGGCGACGATGACGCCGAGCGCAGGCTGGTAGACGACCAGGCCGACGCAGACGATCACCACGGTGACCGCGGCCGCGGTGAACCGTGACACGGCCTCCACGAACCAGCCGATCTTCTCCACGTCGCCGGTGGACACCATTACAACAGCTGCCGTGTTCATGCGCGTCTCGGCGGCGTCCCCGGAGTCGGGTCGCTTTCCCTTGCCCTTGACGGGCTTATCAGGTTGCTCATCCTCCCCCGTGGAGACGGCGACGACCTCCCCGGCCGCCACCCGCCGCGTCAGCGCCGAGCCCAACTGCGCCGTCTTGCGGGCCAGCAGCTGCTGGACGCGCGCGGCCGCGGTGATCCAGTTGGTGACCGCCGACCGGTGCAGGAAGGTGTCGCCCAGCGCGACCCCGGCGCCGCACAGCGCCAGCAGACCGCCCGCGAGGGCGAGCCGTGCACCGGAGCGGTCGACGACGGCCTGCACGGCGAAGCCCACCCCGAACGGCAGCCCGGAGACGGCCACGAAGTGCAACAGGCCCCAGGCGAGGGCCTTGAGCTGCCCGCCTAGCTGATTCCGGCCGAGCCACCACAGGAATCGGGGTCCCGAGCGTGCGTCCGGTACGCCCGGGTCGGGATACGGAAGGTCTTGAATCTGCATGACGTGTGAGGTCCCAGTGGCTCGTGTCAGGGGTGGGGCGGGCCACGAGGCCCGATGGCGGATCCGGCCGACCGCCAGGGTCGGCGACAAGCCGTGAAAGGTTCGCGTCACAGCGTGGTCGGAGGCAAACGGTTTTCCGTGGTGAGGCAAAGTTTCGGCCCTGACCGAGCACAAACTGGCTGAGGAGGGCCGGGGCGGGCGGCACACGCCCGCGACGCGGTGCGACGATGGACGGCATGCGAGACGGCAGGCGAACATGCGGTACGTGGGCAGCGGCGGGGGCTTGCGCTGTCCTGGTGATGTCCCTCACGGCGTGCGGCGGCTCGAACGACGGAAACGGGAGCGGCGCCGAGGCCGACGCGCAGCCCTCCGGCGGCAAGGCCGATCAGGCCCAGGCGCCCGCCGCCGATCCGACCCGTATCCCGGACGTCGGCGATCGCCTGCAGAAGCAGATCCCCGCCGACTCCCGTCAGGTCGTGGCCGTTTACGGCGAGGGCAAGGACGACGCCGACTCGACCATCGTCCTCTACACCAAGCAGGGTTCCACCTGGAAGGAGTCCCGGAGCTGGGAGGGCCACAACGGCAAGAAGGGCTGGACCACCGACCACCGCGAGGGCGACAAGCGCAGCCCTGTGGGCGTGTTCACCCTCAGCGACGCGGGCGGCGTCCTCGCCGACCCGGGCGCCAAGCTCCCCTACACCGAGTCCGCGTCCTTCCAGGCCCCGCAATACTGGGCCAAGTCGCACTGGCACGACTTCGACTACGTCATCGCCATCGACTACAACCGCGTCAAGGGCACCTCACCGCTCGACCCGACCCGTCCTGAGGGCCAGTCCAAGGGCGGCGGCATCTGGCTGCACATGGACCACGGCAGCGGCACGTCGGCCTGCGTGAGTCTGTCCAAGTCGGGCATGGAGTACCTGCTGCGCACCCTCGATCCGGCGCAGCACCCGGTGATCGTGATGGGGGACAAGGCGGAGCTGAAGGCTTGAGCCCTCATCACTGAGGCCTCATTGCGGACCGGGGCCAACTCCCCGTAGAACACCGCCCATGAGAAGTCGGATAGTCATGTCCATGCTCGCCGGAGCGACCCTCCTGGCGAGCACCCTCCTCGGGGCAAGCCCCGCCCAACCCGCCGACATCCCCGCCGAGTTCGGCACCGACTGGCACGACCCCGTCACCGCCGTCCCACCGGTCACCAAGCCGCACACCAAGTCCTGCGAACTGACCGTCGCGGAGGCGCAGTTCAGGGACTTCACGCCGTACGAGGGCACCTACGCGCCCCCGCGCGACTGCGGCGACCGCTGGAGCAAGGTCGTGCTGCGCCTCGACGGCAAGGTCAAGGGCCGTCAGTTCGACCGCCTCGGCTATCTGCACATCGGCGGCGTCGAGGTCTTCCGTACGTCCACCCCGCAGCCCTCGCCCGACGGCATCGAGTGGTCCGTGGAGAAGGACATCACGCGCTACAGCGACACCCTGCGCACCGCCCAGCCCGTCGAGATGCTCATCGGCAACGTTGTCGACGACACGTACACCGGCATCCTCGACATCGAGGTCACGCTCACCTTCTACACCGGCAGGCCCGCCGGAACGGCAACCCCCGACCGCGTCCTCACCCTCCAGGACGACAACACCCTCACCACCCCGCGCAACAGCGAACGCATCGTCGCCGAGGTGTACGCCACCGGCTCGGGTGGCGGCTGCGAGGAGTACTGGTATCTGACGGTGCCCGATTCCGCGCCGTACTCCTGCAAGGCGGACGACGGCCCCTACCGCGAGGTGCAGATCAGGGTCGACGGCCGGCTCGCCGGAATCGCCGCGCCGTTCCCGACCGTGTGGACCGGGGGCTGGTCCAACCCCTTCCTCTGGTACGTGGTTCCGGGCCTCCGCGCCTTCGACATCAAGCCCATCGAGTACGACCTGACCCCGTTCGCGGGGCTCCTCAACGACGGCCGCCCGCACCGGGTCGAGGTCTCCGTCGCCGGTGTTCCCGAGGGGCAGAGCGGGTGGAGCACCCCGGTCAACGTCCTCGTCTGGCAGGACGAGGGGCGCGAGCACGTCACCGGCGCGCTGACCGGACTCCAGGCGTCCGGCCTCGCCAACTCCTCGACGTACAGGCCCGGTTCGGAGCACCGCCTCGACACCGAGGGCGGCCACCGGCTGACGGTCGCCGGGTACGTCGACACCTCGTACGGCCGTGTGACGACCACCGTGCGGCGGACCCTGGGCAACACCTCCGCGCACACCTGGGCGGACGGCGAGAACCCCGACAGCCTGGACGCGACCTGGACCGACGACGAGACGCTCGTCGTCGACGGGCGCGGCCCGGCGAAGACGACGCGCACGCGGCGGACGTACACGATGGACGGCACGACGACGCTCGGCGCGGGCGACCGGCTGCGGACCGTCCTGACGCTCACCGACCGGGCGGCGGTCACGGAGGCTCTCGGCGGGCGGCGCACCGCGTGGTCGCGGCTGGACGACACGTACACGGGCGACGCCACGTATACGGCATACGTGCCGCGCGATCAGCGGCAGGCGGTCGGGACGACGAGCGAGCGCTACCGGCTGTACGGCTCGGGCGGGTGCTACGACCGGACCGTAACCACCGTGCAGGGTGTGCTGACGGACGACCGAAGCGGCTGTTGATGCCCTGAGTGTGCGCTGTGACGCCGGTTCCATGATTTACACGGCTGTCACATCGAGGAAGCCGGAGGGATCAACAACTCGCCAATAGTGAACGGCGCGGAAGCAATTTTCCGCATGTCAGAAAATCCCATCGGAGGAGTGCCCGTGCCGCAGTCCGCACCGTCCCTACCGCGACGCGCCGCACGCATACTGCGTACCTCACTGTTCGCGCAGGTCGCCTGCGCGCTCGTGCTCGGAATCGCCGTCGGGAAGCTGTGGCCCGACACGGCCACGACCTTCCAGCCGCTCGGCGACGGTTTCATCCGGCTCATCAAGACGGTCATCTCACCGCTCGTGTTCTGCGTGGTGGTCGTCGGCATCGCCAAGGCCGGCAATCTGAAGGCCTTCGGCCGGATCGGGATCAAGGCCCTGATCTGGTTCGAGGTCGCGTCCACGGTCGCCCTCGTCCTCGGGTTGATCGCTGCCAACGTTGTCAGCCCGGGGTCGGGCATGAACGTGGACCCGTCGCAGCTCGACACCGCGGCGGTCGACGACAAGACCGGGGGCGGTTCGCTGCCCACGACCAGTGAATTCATCCTGAACGCGCTGCCGCAGAGCGCGATCGGCGCGTTCGCCGAGAACGAGCTGCTCCAGGTCCTGGTGCTGGCCTGTCTGGTGGGCACCGCGCTGCTGCACCTCGGCCACACCAAGGTGCCCGCGATCATGCCCGCCATCGAGCAGGCCCAGGAGGTCATCTTCGCGATCGTCGGCTTCGTCATGAGGCTGGCGCCGCTCGCCGTGTTCGGCGCTATGGTCCACCTGGTCGGGCAGTACGGCCTCGGCGTGATGGAGACGTACGCCAAGCTCATCGTCCTGTGCTACGCGGCCGCGGCGCTCTTCGTCGTACTGCTCGCCGTGGCCCTCAAGGTGGTCACCGGGCTGAGCCTGTGGAAGTTCCTCCGCTACATCCGTGAGGAGATGCTCCTCGCGCTCGGCACCGCGTCCACCGAGTCCGTCCTGCCGCGCGTGATGCAGAAGCTGCGTCAGGCCGGCGCCCGCGACGACGCCGTGGGCCTGGTGCTGCCGACGGGGTACTCCTTCAACCTCGACGGCGCCTCCCTCTACCTGTCCATCGGCACCCTGTTCATCGCCCAGGCCGTGGGCGTGGACCTCAGCCTCGGCCAGCAGATCACCGTGCTCCTGGTGCTCATGCTGACCAGCAAGGGCATGGCGGGCGTGCCGGGTTCGGCCTTCCTCGCCCTGTCCGCGACCGCCTCGGCGCTCGGGGTCCTCCCGGCCGGAGCCGTCGCCCTGCTGCTCGGCGTGGACCGCATCATGGACTCGATGCGCGTCGTCACGAACCTGCTCGGCAACTGCGTCGCCGTCTTCGCGGTGTCCCGCTGGGAGGGTGCCCTCGACACGGACCGGGCGAGGAAGATGCTGAACAGGGAGATCGAGTTCGTGGAGGAGGACGACGACGCTGCCGAGGCCGGGGGCACGGACAAGGCTCCCGCCGTCAGCACGTCCAAGGCGTCCAAGGCACCCGAGGCCGACGTCCTGGCGGAGGCGGCCGCGCCGTCGGACCCGGACCCGGAGTCCGTGAGCGGAGTGAAGGAGCCCGCCACGGAGGCGAGTTGACCGTTCCGCCCGTCACCGTTCACCGTCACTCGAAGGGGCCCGGCGCAGCACTGCGCCGGGCCCCTCGTCATGCCGTCGTGCCGTCGTGTCTCAGCAGCCGCGCTCCGGACCGGGCGTGCCGTCGATCAAGGTGTCCAGCAGCCCGCCGAGCGCCTCGCGCTGCTCGTCCGTGAGCGGGGCCAGGATCTCCTCCGCCGCTCTCCGGCGCGCCTCGTGCAGCTCCCGCAGCGCCTTGCGTCCCTCGTCCGTGACCTCGATCCGTATCACGCGCCGGTTGGTGGGATCGGGTGCCCGGCGCACCCGGCCGCTCGCCTCCAGGCCGTCGACGAGGGTCGTCACGGCCCGGGGTACCACCTCAAGGCGCTCGGCCAGATCAGCCATGCGGGGCGGCGAACCGTAGTGCGCCAGGGTGCGCAGCAGCCGGGACTGGGCCGGGGTGATGGCCAGTCCGCTCAGCTCCAGATGGCGCTTCTGGATGCGGTGCACGCGGCGGGTCAGCCGCAACAGCTGCTCGGCGAGCAGGCCGTCGGCGTCGGGGGTGGTCATGCGGGAACAATATCAGGACTCCGCTCATTGTGAGTATAGGTAACAATGAGCTACGCTCTCCCGGTCGTCCCTCGTCTCACGCCCCGTAGGAGCCCATGCATCCCGACGATCAACCCGCCTGGACACCGCCGCGTCCCGACTCCGGTCAGCCGCGGCAGGTGCGTCGCATCCTGAAGCTGTTCCGTCCCTACCGCGGCCGTCTCGCCGTCGTCGGTCTGCTCGTCGGCGCCGCGTCGCTGGTCTCGGTCGCCACGCCCTTCATGCTGAAGGAGATCCTCGACACCGCGATCCCGGAGGGCCGCACCGGTCTGCTGAGCCTGCTCGCGCTCGGCATGATCCTCAGCGCGGTCCTCACCAGTATCTTCGGCGTGCTGCAGACCCTGATCTCCACGACCGTCGGCCAGCGCGTCATGCACGACCTGCGCACCGCCGTCTACGGCCGGCTCCAGCGCATGTCGCTCGCCTTCTTCACCCGGACCCGCACCGGCGAGGTTCAGTCCCGCATCGCCAACGACATCGGCGGCATGCAGGCGACGGTCACCTCGACCGCCACCTCGCTGGTCTCCAACCTCACCAGCGTGGTCGCCACCGTCGTCGCGATGCTCGCCCTGGACTGGCGGCTGACCGTGGTCTCCCTGCTCCTGCTGCCGCTGTTCGTGTGGATAAGCCGGCGTGTCGGCAACGAACGCAAGAAGATCACCACCGAGCGGCAGAAGCAGATGGCCGCCATGGCCGCGACCGTCACCGAGTCGCTCTCCGTCAGCGGCATCCTTCTCGGCCGCACGATGGGCCGCGCCGACTCGCTCACGAAGGCCTTCGCCGAGGAGTCCGAGGGGCTCGTCGATCTCGAAGTCAGGGCGAACATGGCGGGGCGCTGGCGCATGGCCATCGTCACGATCGTCATGGCGGCCATGCCCGCCGTCATCTACTGGACCGCGGGCCTGGCTCTCCAGTTCGGCGGCCCGGCTGTCTCGATCGGCACGCTCGTCGCGTTCGTCTCGCTCCAGCAGGGCCTGTTCCGGCCGACGGTCAGCCTGCTCTCCACCGGCGTCCAGATCCAGGCCTCGCTCGCGCTCTTCCAGCGCATCTTCGAGTACCTCGACCTGCCCATCGACATCACCGAGCCCGAGCGGCCGGTCCGCCTGGACCAGGTCAAGGGCGAGGTCCGCTTCGAGAAGGTGGAGTTCCGCTACGACGGCGAGGACGCGGCCGCACCGATCCTCGACGGCATCGACATCACGGTCCCGGCCGGCGGCAGCCTCGCCGTCGTCGGCCCGACCGGCGCGGGCAAGTCCACGCTCGGCCATCTGGTGCCACGGCTGTACGACGTCACGGGCGGCCGCGTCACGCTGGACGGCGTCGACGTGCGCGACCTCGACTTCGACACGCTCGCCCGCGCGGTCGGCGTCGTCTCCCAGGAGACGTACCTTTTCCACGCCTCGGTCGCCGACAATCTGCGCTTCGCCAAGCCCGACGCCACCGACGAGGAGTTGCACACGGCGGCGAGGGCCGCCCAGATCCACGACCACATCGCCTCCCTGCCCGACGGGTACGACACGGTCGTCGGCGAGCGCGGGCACCGCTTCTCCGGCGGTGAGAAGCAGCGCCTCGCCATCGCCCGCACCATCCTGCGCGACCCGCCCGTGCTCATCCTCGACGAGGCGACCAGCGCCCTGGACACCCGGACCGAGCACGCCGTGCAGAAGGCCATCGACGCGCTCTCGGCCAACCGCACCACGCTCACCATCGCCCACCGGCTGTCCACCGTTCGGGGTGCCGACCAGATCGTGGCCCTCGACTCCGGCCGTGCGGTCGAACGCGGCACGCACGAGGAGCTGTTGGAGCGGGACGGCCGGTACGCGGCCCTCGTGCGCCGGGACGCCCAACTGGAGCCGACAAGATGAAGATATGCCGGGTTTGAGATGATTTAAGGGTTACCGTGCCCGCATGCAGATGAACACTCCGCCACGGAGCACGATTCGACTGACGCGCCGGGGCCGGCTCGCCCTCATCGCGACCGGAGCCGTCGTGGCGGCCACCGCCGTGGCGGTGCCGCTGCTGAGTGTCGGGAGCGGTGACGAGGAGCAGCGCCCCACGTCCCTGGTGATCCCGGAGGGCTGGCGGGCGAGCCAGGTCTACGAAGCCGTCGACAAGGCCCTCGCCCTGCCCGCCGGCACCGCCAGGAAATCCCTGGGCAAGGCCCGCCTCAACCTCCCGAACGACGCCGAGGGCAACCCGGAGGGATACCTCTTCCCGGCGACGTACCCCCTCGACGAGAAGGCGACCCCCGAATCCCTGCTGACGTCCATGGCCGACACCGCGCACAAGAAGTTCAACGGCGGCCAGATCACCGCCGGGGCCCAGCGCAACGCCATGAACGTCTACCAGGCGGTCACCATCGCGAGCCTCGTCCAGGCCGAGGCGGCCACCAAGGCCGACATGGGCAAGGTGGCCCGGGTCATCTTCAACCGCCTGGAGCGCGGCATGCCACTGCAGATGGACTCCACCATCAACTACGCGCTGAACCGCTCCACGCTCGACACCACCCCCGACGACACGCGGATCAACAGCCCCTACAACTCGTACCAGCGCATGGGCCTGCCGCCCACCCCCATCGCCAACCCCGGCGAGGAGGCCATGCGCGCCGCGATCAACCCGGCGCCGGGCGACTGGCTGTACTTCGTCACGGTCAAGCCGGGCGACACCCGTTTCACGGCCCAGTACGAGGAACACCTGCGGAACGTGGCCGAGTTCAACGAGAACCGCAGGAAGGCCGCGGCCGGCTGAGCCGGGTGACGGGACGTCAGGGTGCGACAGGCCGAGCCGAGTGCGGGTGGGCGTCAGGCCGTGATCGGTCGAGCCGAGTGCGGGTGGGCGTCAGGGCGCGACCGGCCGAGCCGAGTACCGGGTGCGTCAGGCCGCCACCGGCTCGCCCGCCAGCCGCCGCCTGATGTCCCGTACGGCCGCCCGCCCCGCCCGGTTGGCGCCGATCGTGCTGGCCGACGGTCCGTACCCGACCAGATGCACCCGCGGATCGGCGACCGCCCGCGTCCCCTCGACGCGGATGCCGCCGCCCGGCTCGCGCAGTCGCAGCGGCGTCAGATGATCGACGGCCGGCCGGAAACCGGTCGCCCAGAGGATGACATCCGCGTCCACGCGGCGTCCGTCGTCCCACTCCACCCCGTCCGGAGTGATCCGGTCGAACATGGGCTGCCGGTCCAGGACGCCGTCGGCGATGCCCTTCCGGATCGCGTCGTTCAACGGCAGCCCCGTGACCGAAACCACGCTCCTCGGCGGCAGCCCCTGCCGGACCCGCTCCTCGACGAGGGCGACGGCCGTGCGGCCCGCGTCCTCGTCGAACGGCCCCTCGCGGAACACCGGCGGCCGCCGGGTCACCCAGGTGGTGGCCGCCGCGTACGGAGCGATCTCCAGCAGGTGCTGTGTGCCGGACGCGCCACCACCCACGACGACCACCCGCAGCCCGGCGAACTCCTCGGGCCCCGGGTACTGCGCCGTGTGCAACTGCCGCCCGCGGAACGTCTCCTGGCCGGGAAAGCGTGGCCAGAACGGCCGGTCCCAGGTGCCCGTCGCGTTGATCAGCGCCCGTGTCTCCCATGTCCCGTCCGAGGTCTCGACGAGCAGCCGCCTGTCCGCGCCCTCCCGCACGGCCCACACGTCGACAGGCCGCCGCACCCGCAGGTCGAAGGTCCGCTCGTACGTGGCGAAGTACTCGGTGATGACCCCGGAGGAGGGCCGCGCCGGGTCGGCGTCCGTGAGCTCCATGCCGGGCAGCGCGTGCATCCCGTGCACCTTGCCGTACGTCAGCGACGGCCAGCGGAATTGCCAGGCGCCACCGGGGCCGGGGGAGTGGTCCAGCACCACGAAGTCCCGCTCCGGCTCGAAACCGGCGCGGCGCAGGTGATAGGCGCTGGACAGTCCGGCCTGACCAGCGCCTGTCACGACGACATCGACGTCTCTCACCCCGGTGTAGTTCATGTTTCTACTAACCGCACCGGGGTCACGGATCTTCCCGGAGCCCAAGGGACGATGACCAGGACTCCGAGGCCGAGCCGCGCGCGGCCCTCGCGGTGCGCGAGGATTGGAGCATGTCCGATGCCTTCACCACCCGAGTCCTGAACGTCGCCTCCGGTTCCCGGGAGACGGTCGTCGACCTCACACACGACTGCGAGGCGTTCCTCCGGGAGGCGGCCGCCGGCCGGGACGGCCTCCTCAACGTCTTCGTCCCGCACGCCACCGCCGGCGTAGCGATCATCGAGACCGGAGCCGGCAGCGACGACGACCTCCTCGCCGCCCTCCACTCCCTCCTCCCGGCGGACGACCGCTGGCAGCACCGCCACGGCAGCCCCGGCCACGGCCGCGACCACGTCCTCCCGGCCATCGTCCCGCCCCACGCCACCCTGCCGGTCGTCGGTGGACGACTGGAGCTCGGGACATGGCAGTCGGTGTGTCTCGTGGACACGAACCGGGACAACCCGAATCGGCAGGTGCGGCTCAGCTTCCTCGGCTGACGCGTGTGACGGGACCGTGGCGTCGAAATCCGGCCGTCCCGAACGACGGGGTCGTACGGAGCGGTTCCGAGGTGGCGGGCGCTGTCCGGCGGGTACTCGGAGGCGAGCGGTGGTGACAGACACCGCCGAGGACCGGGCGAGGGAGCGTCTCATGGCTCAGCACGTACGCGACATCATGACCGGCGCACCCGTGACGGTCGAACCTCTCACCTCGGTGACGGCAGTGGCCCGGCTCATGCGCGATCAGGACATCGGGGCCGTCCTGGTCACGGAGGAAGGCCGACTGCGCGGGCTCGTCAGCGACCGCGACCTGGTCGTCCGGGCGATCGCCGCGGGCGAGGACCCGGAGTACACGACGGTGGCCCAGGTGTGCAGCGAGCACCTGGTCTCCGTCGGCCCCGACGACGACCTGGACCGCGCGGCCGAGCTGATGCGCCAGCACGCCGTGCGCCGGATACCGGTCGTCGACGACGGGCACCCCGTGGGCGTCGTCTCCCTCGGCGACCTGACCGTCGAACGGGAGCCGGAATCGCCGCTCGGGGACATCAGCGCGGCGAAGCCCAACCGGTAGGGGAGGGCACACATGGCTCGAACCAATGACGAGGTCGCCGCGCTGTTCCAGGAGTACGCGGATCTGATCTCGATCACAGGAGGAGACGCATACCGGGTACGTGTCTATGAGAAGGCCGCCCGCGCGATCGGCGGTTACCACGCCGATGTGTCCACGCTCGACGTCAAGGGCCTCCAGGAGATCCCCAACGTCGGCAAGTCGATCGCCGAGAAGATCGTCGAGTTCGACCGCAGCGGCCGCGTGTCCGCGATCGAGGAGCTGCGGGCGAAGATCCCGGCCGGCGTCCGGCGGCTGACGACCATCCCCATGCTCGGCCCGAAGAAGGCCCTGGTGCTGTACGAGGAACTGGGCATCTCCTCGATCGACGAACTGACCGACGCCATCCACGAAGAGCGACTGCGCGACCTGAAGGGCTTCGGACCGAAGACGGAGGAGAACATCCTCCATGGCATCGGGCTCCTCCAGTCCTCCGGGGACCGTGTCCAGCTCGACGTCGCCATGGACCTCGCCGAGGACATCGTCTCCGAGCTGTCCCGCGTGACCGGCTGCCGGCGTTGCACGTATGCCGGGTCGCTGCGTCGTCTCCGCGAGACGGTCGGGGACATCGATGTCCTCGTCGCGGCGAAGAAGTCGGCGCCGTTCATGCGGACGTTCACGGAGCTGCCGTACGTCACCGAGGTCATCGCGCACGGCGAGGCCAAGACGTCGGTCCGCACCAGCAAGGGCCTGGCGGTCGATCTGCGGGTCGTGCCGCCGGACTCCTGGGGAGCGGGGCTGCAGTACTTCACCGGTTCGAAGGCGCACAACATCCGCACCCGGGAGCTGGCCGTACACCAGGGACTCAAGCTCTCCGAGTACGGACTGTTCGACGTCGAGAGCGGGGAGAAGATCGTCTCCGAGACGGAGGAGGACGTGTACGCCCGGCTCGGCCTGCCGTGGATCCCGCCGACGCTGCGCGAGGACCGCGGAGAGATCGAGGCCGGGCTGCACGGCGAGCTGCCCGACCTGGTGGTGGAGGCGGACATCCGGGGCGATCTGCACACGCACACCGACCTCACCGACGGCCTCGCCCCACTGGAGGAGATGGCCGCCGCGGCCGCCGAGCGCGGCTACGCCTACTACGCGATCACCGACCACGGACCGAACCTGTACATGCAGCGGATGACCGACGAGCGGATGCTGGCCCAGCGCGAGCGCGTACGGGAACTCGACGGCACCCTTCACAAGCACGGCAGGCGGCGCGGCATGCGACTGCTGCACGGCGCGGAGCTGAACATCGACCCCGACGGCGACGTGGACTGGCCGGAGGAGTTCCTCGCCGACTTCGACCTGTGCGTGGCCTCGGTGCACTCGCACTTCAACCAGGGGCGGGAGGCACTGACCCGTCGGCTGGTCCGGGCCTGCGAGAACCCGTACGTCAACATCATCGGCCACCCCACCACCCGCATCCTCGGCAAGCGGCCGGGCATCGACGCCGACCTCGACGAGGTCTTCGCCGCCTGCGCCCGTACCGGCACGGCCCTGGAGATCAACGCCCATCCGGACCGGCTCGACCTCTCCGACGAGCACATCCTGCGGGCCAAGCGGCACGGGGTGAAGTTCGCCGTCGACAGTGACGCCCACTCCGTCATCCACCTGGCCAACATGCGCTACGGAGTGGGGACGGCTCAGCGCGGCTGGCTGACCAAGGACGACGTGATCAACACCTGGCCGCAGGCACGGCTGCGGCGCTTCCTGCGCAAGGGCCGGTCCGGCGGATCACGCCGACGCCGGGCAACGGCGTCTGGCAAGCGCCGGTGAGCGGGGTCCGGTGCGCGTGCGGCGGCCGGGGACCACCTTCGAGCCGCACCTGCTGCCGACGTTCGGACAGCCGCTGAAGTTTTCCGCCCGGGAGCGATGACTTTCGCGCTCGCCGTGGGTTTGTACAGCCGACATCGGCAGACGACGGCATACGGCGTCATAGGGCGTCACACGAGGAGCGATCATGCTGCTGCGGGACAAGAACGCGATCATCTACGGGGCCGGCGGAAACATCGGCGGCGCCGTCGCCCGCACCTTCGCCCGCGAGTGCGCCCGCGTCTTCCTCGTCGGCCGGACGGCGGCCAAGGTCGAGGTGGTGGCCAAGGACATCGAGGCGGCCGGCGGCCGGGCGCACCCGGCCGTGGTCGACGCGCTCGACAGCGGGCGGTGGAGGAGCACGCGGATGCCGTGATGGCTCAGGCGGGGTCGGTCGATGTCTCGCTGGGCGCCGTGAACCCGGCGCTGGCGAGTCCCGAGGCGCTGCAGGGCATCCTGGACACGCTGGACGGCCTGCGCATGCTCGCCGCTTCGCCGCGGCTGCGCGAGGTCGCGGAACTGGCGGCGTTCCTCGCCTCGGAACGGGCCGGGGCGGTCACGGGGACGTGGGTGAACGGGACGGCGATGTTCGTGAGCTGAGTCGCCGAGGGTACTCGATATCGATCACACGCTCGCCCGGAGCGACCGGACCGAACTGGAAGGTGAACGTCGCAATGAAGACACCCCCGATCGTTTCGCCGCAGGAGTGGGAGGCCGCGCGCCGGCAGCTTCTGGTGGAAGAGAAGCAGCTGACCCGCGCCCGTGACGCACTGGCCGCCAAGCGTCGGCGGATGCCGTGGCTGGCAGTGGAGAAGCGGTACGAGTTCGACGGACCCGAGGGCAGGGCGAGTCTGCTCGACCTGTTCGAGGGCCGCCGTCAGCTGATCGTCTACCGAGCCTTCTTCGAGCCCGGCGTGTCCGGCTGGCCCGACCACGCCTGCGTCGGCTGCTCCATGGTGGCTGACCACGTCGGCCACCTCGCTCATCTCAACGCCCGCGACACCACTCTCGTCTTCGCCTCGCGCGCGCCCCAGCCGGACATCGAACGCGTCAAGGCGCGGATGGGCTGGACGATGCCCTGGTACACGATCACCGGCGATTTCGACACCGACTTCGGTGTGGACGAGTGGCACGGTACGAACGCGTTCGTCCGCGACGGCGACAGCGTGTTCCGCACCTACTTCATCAACGTCCGCGGTGACGAGGCGTTGGGGAGTACGTGGAGCTACCTCGACATGAGTGCGCTCGGACGGCAGGAGACGTGGGAGGACTCGCCCGAGGGCTATCCCCAGACCCCTCCGTACGCATGGTGGAACTGGCACGACGAATACGGCGACGCCGAGCCGGCGCCGGGGTAGCCGCCCGAACCCGCACCGAGCGCTCCGGCGGCCCAGGGTTCCCCCGAAGTGGGGAAGGTGCCGGACGATCCGGCGGCGGGCCGGCGGGCGAACACGATGTGGGTGGGCTCGGCGGAGGGCCTGAGGCTCTTGGGGCTCCGGCGGGGCGCCGAGGTGACGGCCGACCATCTGAGGTGTTCGACCTGACGTTCCTGGCTCCGTCCTCGATGTCCTTGGTGTGGGTGTCCAGGCCGAAGATGCGATGGGCATGGCGTCCGCATGGATGAACGCAGATGCCCCGACGACACCGCCGTGGCATCGTCGGGGCACTCTCCGCCGGACCTTCAGGTCACATCCGGGGGCGCGGAAACGTCTCCAGGGCTCTGGCGAGGCCGGCGGCATCGGTGCCGATCTTGCGGTACACGGAGGAGAGCAGCCGGTTCACGCCTTGCTCGGTGAGGCGCAGTTCCTTCGCGGCCACCGCTGCCGGGTGCCCCTGGGCCGTCAACTCGGCGGCCCTGCGTTCGGGAGCGGTGAGCGTGTCCGTCTGTGCGTAGCGCAGGGGCAGCGGCCGCAGCCCGGCTGCCGAGAGTTCTTCCCTGGCCCGGGTGGCGAGAGCCTCGGCGCCGCAGTGGACGGCGCCTTCCTGGCCCTGGTAGAGACGGTCTGCGGCCTCCTGCAGCCGGCCGTTCCGGGACAGCGCGGTGCCGTAGCCGACCAGTGCCCGGGCCAGCTCGTACGAGGCGGGCGACCGTTCCAGATGTTCGACCGCCTCCGCATACAGGTCGAGCGCCGACGCTCCGCCGGTCACCTCGGCCTCGGTGTGGAGCGCCTGGCCGATCGCGGAGACCGCACCGAAGTCCCGGGCCTGCTTGACGGCATCCCGGGCGAGGCGGATCGCCCGGTCGGGAGCGGTGCGTGCGAGAGCGGACGCCAGGTTCAGCTGCCAGGGGCACCAGGCCGGGTTGCGCCAGGCCCGTGACTCCAGCCAGTCCCCGACGGCGGTCAACAGGTGCTCGGCCTCGGAGCGCCGTCCCTCGGCCAGGAGCAGTTCGGCGTACACCGTGCGGGGGTCCGGATAGATGACGGCGTTCGGGACCACCTCGCCGTAGCGGTAGAAGTCGGCGAGCCGACGCGCGTCCTCGGTCCGCCCACGGGCCAGCAGTGTCTGGATGAGGATGCCGATGGCGAACCACTGGGCGGGCACCGCCCCTTTCACCCGCTCGGCGGTACGCAGGCCTTCCCGGACCAGTTCCTCGGCCTCGGTCAGGCAGCCGCGACGGTAGCGGATGTAGCCGAAGAGGGTTTGCCCGACGGCCAGGTGGGAGCCGCGCCAGCCTTTGGTCTCGCATTCGGCCATGCCTTTGGTGAACAACTCTTCGGCCCGTCGTGGCTGGTCACAGTACATAAAGACCAGGGCGACCGAAACGGGCACCTCGAAGCCCCGGTTCTCGTTGGTCCAGCTGAGTCCGCCACGCAGCGCCTCCTCGGCGTACTCGAGGGCGGTCTGCCGCGGCTCACCGTGCATCATCGCGTCCCAGGCTCGCAGTCCCAGGATGTACCGCTCCTCCAGACCGCGCCTCGGCAGACGCTCGGCCAGTCGCGCCAACGTGCGAGAGCGCGATGCCGAGTCGGGCTCGTCGGTGCGGAAGGCGCTCCATCCGAAGTGATCGGCCTGCATGCGCAGTCGGATACGTGCATTGGTCGCCTGCCGCGCCTCGTCGGCCGCCACGGCCGCCGCCTCGGCCACCCGGTCGATGTGGGCCAGCGCCTGGGTCAGCCGGTAGACGATGGAGGCGCGCAGTTCGGGGTTGACTCCGGGCTCTGCCAGCGCCGCCCGGAGGTGGCTGACGGTGGCCTCGGGTTCGATCAGAAAGGTCGCGCACGCGAGTTCGTGGAGGATCGCCGCACGGTCCTCCGGATAGGGCGGTTCCTGCAGCGCTCGGGTCAGGACGCGCCGGGCGGCCTCCGGGGCTCCGGCACGAAGGTACTCACGGGCGGCCTCCCGCAGGCATACGACCGCTTCGGGCTTTCCCTCGCAGGGGACCTCCAGCAGATGCCGGGAGGCGGTGGTGGGGCCGAACCCCGCCGCAAGGACGGCTTCCGCTGCCTTGTTGTGCAGACCGACCCGCAGGCCTGCGGGGATGTTTTCGTAGACGGCTGTGGCGATCGTGGGATGGACGAACTCCAAGCCGCCTCCCGGCCCGGGGGTGTCCGCCAGGATCCGAGCGGCGCGCAGCTTCCTGGTTGCCCGGGCGGCTTCCTCGCTGCCGATCACCGCGATGGTGGCGGCGAGCTCCGGGGAGATGGACGTGCCCAGGACGGCGATGGTCCAGGCGAAGCGGACGGTGGCCGTATCGAGCCGGTGCAGTCGATCGAGCAACCCGGGTCCCTTGACCGCCGAGGCGAGTTCCCGCATTGTGGGCAACTCGTCCTGAGTGCCCTTCAGATGGTGTTCGCCGAGCCGGATGGCGAGTTCCACGGCCTCGAACGGACATCCATTGGTGGCCGTCCAGCATTCCTCGCAGAAACCGTCCTCGGCCCCCTCGCCCACCTCGTTCCTGACGATCTGCGCCACGCCGGCGGCGGAGAGCGGCGCCAGAACATGGGGACGGTTCTCGTGACGTTCGACGAGCGCGCGAAAAGCGGTCGCCTCGGGCGGCAGTTCGTCGGGCCGGTAGGCGACGACGATCAGCAGCGGAAGGTCTTCGGCCCGCGGGGCGAACGAGGCGAGCCAGTTGAGGGACTCGACATCGGCCCAGTGCATGTCGTCCAGGAGCAGGACCACAGGCGCCTTCGTCACCGTGAGGCGCGTCATGACCCAGTCGAGGCCGTCGCGCACCCCGGTCGGGTCCGGTACCCGGGCGGTGCCGGTCGCCTCAAGACCGAGCGCGGTGGCGACGATGTCGTACCAACTCCCCAGGAGGTCCCGGCGCTCCGTCTCGTCCATCGCCGCCAGGGTGGGTTGGACGAGCTGGCGCACCACGCGGAAAGCGAGCTCCTGCTCCTTCTCGCCGCCCTTGCCCGAGAGCACCGTGAATCCGTGTGCCGCGGCCCGGGTGCGTGCTTCCGCGATGAGCGCCGTCTTTCCCAGCCCGGCCGAGCCGGTGAAGGCGAGCAGTCCGGTGTGCTGCGCTCGCGGTACGCCGCCGACAGTGTCGCGCAGGTCCGCCAACGAGGTGTCGAGCGCCCGGAGTTCCCGGTGGCGCTCCAGCAGCAGATGTTGCGCGATGATCGGTTGCCGCAGCCCATGCGCCATGTGCCCTACCGCTTCCTGTTGTTGATCCTCGGAAGACAGCGCTGAGCGTACGCCCTTGTGGACACTCGCCGGTCGTATTGAGAAATGAGAACACGGAGAAGGACGAATCATTCGCTGGAGGGGTTTGAGCCGCATCTCTTCGGGTAGAGTGATCCGATTGGGCTCATCTTGTGAGCCCCATCGTGGTTGCCCTCACTGGAGGGCGGGCGCCGCCGCGTCCGCGTAGCGCGGCACTGTGCGGGACCAGTAGTAACACCCGCGGATCCAACCGACCATGCCGTCCAGGTAGCCGACTCCCGCCCGGCTCAACTCGGGTTTGACCTCCTCGTAGAGCTTCTCGAATTCAATGATCGTGCTGTTGATGCGCTGGATGGCCAGCGCAACGGCCACCGGCAGGGAGCATCGCTGCGCACGCTGGTAGGCAAGGGCCACGTTGATTATCTCGCCCGCCCGTTGCTCTTTCGCCGAGGAGAAGAGGTCGGCTGTCCACACCGCCGCATCGACCGACAGGCGCCTCAGACGCCGTACAACGGGGTGATGGAGGTCCTCGGGTGAGAGTTCGCAGGGCTGCGCGGCTTCGTAGAGCGGATAAAACGGCTCGACCCCGGCGGTGAGTGAGCGAATCGAGTCGCACACCCCGGTCCGTATGGGAAAGGCGTGCGCCTGGGCCACCGCTTCGTACAGCAAGCCGTGCACGTACTCACGGCTGTTCCACGCCCATCGCGCGGCCTGTGCGGGCGTGCACCGCTCCCGGACCTGTTGGTGGAGGTCGGCCAGGGCCGCCCCGAGGGCGGTGCTGGGCGGGTGGCCGTCCCGCAGGATCCCGACGCTCTCGCACAGCATGGGCAGGAGCAGGCCCGGCGCCCGTCGGCCGACCTCCTCCGCCCGGTCGTCGAAGATGAACTGGTAGGCGATTTGATTGGCCACGATCTGGAGGATGTCGGCGTCCACGGTCGGGCTGTTGTAGGCCGCGAGCTGGGCGGGGCGAGTGCAGGCGATCATTGCCGCCACCGCTGGTTCGTCGGTCAGCCCCCATGTGCGCAGCCATTTCTCGACGCCGGCCGCTGCTTCGGATTCATGGCGATTGCTCACGAACGGGAAGGGCATGTAGAGGTTGGCGTCAATCAGTTCCCTCAGACTGTTGAACGGAATTCCGCCTTGTGAGGCGACTGCGATTTCCTCATGCGTCGTCGACACCGTTGTCACCTGCCGTTCGGGAGTCCGGTACTCGGGGTGGCTCAACTGCTGGGGATGCGAGAGAACAGGGACGAGGGGGTGTGTCGGCCGGCACACCTGAACGCGCTTCGCAGGTCATCACCAGTGACCTCGGCCCCAGCGTCACCGCGGGGCGCGGTTGTTCGAGGGGCCCGGGCAGATGGCGCAGGCGCCAGCGGCCGGCGATGGTCGCGACGGCCACCGTGGCCTCCGCCACGGCGAGCGCGTCGCCGAGGCACTTGCGGTTGCCCGTGGCGAACGGCAGCATCGCGCCGTGCGGTGCGGCGGTGGTCTGACCCGGCAGCCAGCGATCGGGCAGGAATCGGCCGGGGTCGGGGAACGACGCGGGATCGTGGTGCAGGAGGTAGGGGCTGTACAGGACGGTGGCTCCCCGAGGCAGACGGCACCCGGCGAGATCTGTCTCTCTGGTGGTGATGCGGGTGAAGAGCCAGCCCGGCGGGGAGTGGCGCAGCGTCTCGGTGACGACGCATCGGGTGTAGACGAGGCGCGCCAGCTCGTCGGGGCCGGGCCGTTGTCGTCCGGCGAGAACGGCGTCGACTTCGGAGTGCAGGCGGCTCTCCGCCTCCGGGTGTTGTGCCAGGAGACTGAAGGCGGAAGCCACACACAGCGCGGTGGTCTCCACCCCGGTGAGCAGGAGCGTGATGAGCTGATCGTGGACTTCCTGTTCGGTGGCCGTCGCCGCTTCGCCGTCGTCGCGCGCGGCCTCCAGCAGGGTCCCCAGCAGATCGTCGCGAGGGGCGCCCTGTCGGCGCTCCGCGATGATCGAGTCGGTGATCCCGTGCAGGCGGTCGACCGCGCGCCGATAACGGCGGTTCGCGGGCAGGGGGACACGGAACGGGGCGTCGACCGGAACGACCGTACGGACGAACAGGCCACGGACGATGGTGCCGAGGCAGTTCCGCACCTCCGCGGCCCTGGTGTCGTCGAGCGAGTCGGAGAACAGGACGCGGCTGGTCACCCGCGTCGTCAGGGTCACCAGGGCCGCACTGACGTCGACCTTCTGCCCTGTCCGCCACTCGCGGCACACCGACTCGGCTTCCTCGCCCATCAGTTCCGTGTAGTCGGCGATCCGGGAGGGGCGGAAGGCGGGTTGGAGCAGCTTGCGCTGCCTGCGATGCGACTCCTGGGGGCACGTGACAATGCCGTCACCCATCAGCAGCCGGAGCCTGTCGTACTGCGGACCTCCCTTGTCGAAGGTGCGCGTGTCCATGAGCATCTGGTGGACCAGCTCCGGGTGACACACCACCCAGGCGCGCAGCGGGCCCAGCCGTAACTCGACCAGATCTCCCCGAGCGGGCAAAGAATTCAGAAAAGCCAGCGGACGGCGGAACAAGGCGATACCGTGGCTGATGCGTGGGAATATGCCTGGCGCAGTACCCACGGTCCAAGTCCGCTCTGATTTGGGCACGATGCTGCTCATCGAATGCCACCTGCCTCAGTCGACACACATAAATCGGTGAACGTTCCACGGGAATGGCGCTTGAGTCATGTCCTGCCCAGTCCAGCCGCTGTCGGCTCCTGAGATGCCCTTTCCATGGGGGCGCACGGGAGCACGAAGAGGCGCTGGGTGAACCACTGTTGATGCACGTTACATCGACTGTTACATCGACTGGGAATTGCCGTTCATCGCTCAGGGAGTCGGAATGCCGCCCGGACGGGCCGGACGTCCGAGCCGGACCGGTACTCCCGGCGAGTACAGCACGCTGACCGGTGCGCCCAGCGGAGTGGGCACGCCGGCGGCAGCGACGAGGTTCTCCTCGCACGTGATCAGCTGAGCGCGGTGCAGCGGCCAGCGCGGATGGTCGTTCGGGAGATATCCGGTGTCGCCGAAGAAGGCGTTGTGCATGCCCCACCGGGCCGTCAGGAAGTGCTCCAACTCGGTTGGGTCGACGATCCGTTCCTCCTTGCGCACGACGATCCGACTGCGCGCGCCGCGCGGGCCGGGCCAGCGCCTTGAACTGGTGTACGTGATGACGTCGTCGTCCGCACAGACGGTCATACGGGACCACACGTACGGCAGCCGGAACCCGGCCCGTCCCATCAGCACGGGCACGAGCCGGGAGGCGTCCATCGACCGGAAGACCACACCGCGTCGGCCGTGCGCGTCCACCGAGTACAGGCGCACGTTCGTCTCCGGGAACGAGCCCAGATACGGCACTCCCGGCGACCGGAGCCAGCCCACCCGGTGCATCCGGAAGGCGACCAGGCCCACATAGCTCACTCCGTCGAACACGTCCGGGACGGTTTCGTCCGGCAACAGTCCGGCGATGTCGCCCGGGCCGACCGCCCAGTGGACGAAGGCGAGGTCGAGCCACTGCTGAGTGAGCAGCGGCCGCTTCAGGAGGGTGGGCGCGTCCGGGGTGACGGGCTCGGGTATCCGTGGCGTGGTCGACATCGCGCCAGCATCCCAGAGGCCTCAGGAGCCGCGTGGCGCGCACTCCGCAGTCGTACGGGAGCCCGCACGCTCGGGTGGCCCATGTACTCCGGGCGGTCTTCGACGACATCGGACGCATCCGCGCCCACTCATCCGACCTGTTCGCCACCGACCCCTCGACGGTGCCGGTGCGGCGCAACGTCGTGGTCTGGGAGTAACCGCTCCCGTCCGCACGCGGTGACGGCGGACATCGCCGACTCAGGTCCCGGCAGTCAAGGAGACCGCCGTGCTTCACGGGGCGAACTGCTCCATGTGTGTCTGAGCGGGTGGGTAGGGGGCGGAGGAGGTCGTGCCCACGGACCAGTACTCGACGGTGCCGGGTATCCGGGCGAGCGCGTTGATCACGACCGGAGTCGTCGCCCTCGGTCCGCGTTCACTCACCCAGGCCGGGCCGTCCCAGCGCAGGTAGTGGGCCCGTGTCTGGTCCCAGAAGTCCCAGCCGGAGATACGGTCGGGCCGCCCCCGGCCGTCGCCGGTGATCCCGCTGAGCAGGCCGACGGTGAACGGTGGGGTGACGGGGTTCCAGGTGGTGCCGTCCCAGTGGCGCAGGACGCAGTTCGGGGGTTTGCCGGGCGGCCCGCCGACCCCGTAGTCGTAGCCGGTGAGCCAGACGTCGTCCTCGGTGCGGGGGAGGAGCCCGGTGACGCTCAGGCGAATTCCCGGGGGCGGTGGCAGTTCGGTCCACCGTCCGTCCCAGCGGGCGACGATGCCGGTGTCGTACACCCAGATCTCGCCGCCCGGTGTGCGGTGGACGCCTGACGGTGCCTCGGTCACCGTACTCGGCGGCGGCGCGCACCAGCGCCACCGGCGTCTGTTCCAGCGCAGCAGCGCATGCCCCTCACTGCTGCGTCCGGAGGACCCAGGCCCGCCCGTCGGGGGCGACCGTCACGCCGGTGAGGACGGTTCCGGTGTCCCCCTGCCCGGGGTACGTCGCTTCCCTCCAGGTGCCCGCGTCCCAGGCCAGAAGGTGCTCGCCGCCGGAGGTGTCGGAGCCGACGGCCCACGCCGTGCCGGAGTATCCGCCGGCGACGGAACGCAGGTGTCCGGTGAACCCCAGATGGTCAAGGTCGGTCCGGGTCCATGTCGTACCGTCCCACGCCATGGCCAGGGGCTTCCCCCGCGTGGCCCCGTTCCGCCCTTCCTCGCCCGCGGCCGATGCGACCCCGGGCCCGCCGGCCGCCACGTCGACGAGCTGTGCGGCCTCCTGCCCGTTCGGCACGGGCACTGGCTGCCACCCCGGGGGAAACGTGGTGGCTGTGTCGCGGGCGGCGGCCTGCCGCGTCGCCGCGGTGAGCCCGAGTCCTGCCGCCGGTGCCGACCAGTGCACTGACGAAGTGCCGTCTTCGCACGGGGTTCCCTTCTTCCGCCGGGTAGGGAGGACCCACCGTTGGGCACCGCGTCGAAGAGGTCAATGTACGGATGTGAGTATTTCGTGGCTCGGTGGGAATCGACCGGAACCGCCTGCTGCCGGGCGTGAAGGGGAGCCCCGGCCGTCTGGCCGTCCGGCTGTCCGGCCGGACGGCCGGGGCTCCCCTTCACGCAGGCCTCAGCGCCGTACGAGTTCGATCCGGTACGTCCGTGCCTGCGCCCCGTCCTCACTGGTCACGGAAACGACGGCCAGGCTGCGACGGGCCTCGTTGGTTCTGGTGACCGAGACCGTCGCGTAGGGGTCGCGCGCGGTCGCCGTGACCACGGCCCGCCTCGGGTTGCCCGTGACGACGCGGTAGTCGGCCGTGTCGGGGTCGAACGCCGCGACCGGGACCCCGGCCACCTCGATCGACGTGGCGGCGGCGTCCGAGGAGACCCCGGGGGTCTTGGCGTACACCTCGATCTCGCCCATGGTGATGTAGCCGCCCTGACGCGCGGTCATGACCACGCGCACCCCGGTCGCCGGTCCCGCCGCCAGCGGAACGTCGACCACCGGGGTGCCCTCGGTCCCGACCGCGATGTCGTCGCTCGCGTCGGCCCACGTAGCGTCGTCGGCCGACCGCACCTGCACCTTCAGGCTCTGAGGGAAGGAGACGTTGGACCCGTCCCGGTGGAAGTGCGCCACGACCCGGGTCAGGTCGCGTGCCGACGGGAGGGTGAAGGAGATGGTGTCGGAGGGGTTCTTGCTCCCCGGCCTCCAGTTGGACCAGGCCTTCTCGGACAGGTTGCCGTTGCGCAGGCGTTCCGCGGAGTATCCGCTCTCGGTGAACGTGGCGGTGACCGACACGTCCTCGTCGGGCGCGATGTTCGTGCCGGCCGGTTCGGTGACCTGAACCCGCACGGACGCGTTGACCGTGCTGCCGTCCACGATCCGTGCGACGCCGCGCAGTGTCACGACCCCGGTCGTGTCGAACGCCCCGTCGGGCGCCGGGTCCCAGGTCACGGGAAGGGCGGCCCTGCCGCCGTTCGTGCCGATGCCGACGACCGTGGCCGGCAGCTCCGGCTGCCCGCCCGCGTAGGTCTTGGCGCGGCCGGGCAGGGTCGAGGCGATCGTGTCGACGGTGACGATCGCCTTCGCGCGGATCGTCCGCCCCAGCGGATCGGTGGCCCGGCCGGTGACGCGTACCGTGCCGGGATGGCGCCACTTCCGGTCCGGCGGAAGGTGCCACACCACGGGGAGGGAGCCCCGGGCGCCGTCGCGGTAGACCGGCGTCACCGTGTCCGGGAGCGTCGGCGCCAGGCCCGGGACGGTGAACGCCTCGGCCGGCTCGGTGCGCAGCACCGTCTCGTCGGTCACGGCCCAGCGCTGGTTCGCCGCCGAGGTCGGGGTGTACGTGGACACCCTGGCGCCGTCCGCGGTGGACTGCCCGGTGACGTCGAGAAGGCGGCCGGTGGCGGCGTTGACGAAGGTCCATGTGCCGTCCCCGGTGGTCGACATGATCCACTGTGCCGCGTCGCCGGGCGGGCCGTCCTCCGGGTTCTCCAGGACGGCCTGGTTGTCGCTCACCGTGAGCCGTTTGCCGGTGGCGGGGCTGGTGAGGGCGTAGCGCTCGCGGTGGTCGGTGCCGCGGGTCAACTGCGTGACGGTCCACAGCTGTTGTGCGTCAGCGGTGTCGGTCGTACGGATGACGACACCGCTGCCGTCGTCCGACGGGGTCAACGACTTCCCGCTCTGTGCCCCCTGCAGCCGGTAGACATGGCCGGACTGCACGAGTGCGGCGTCCTTCGCCACGCCCCTGACGCCCTTGACCAGGAAGGTCGTGACCGACTTCGCGGGGACGTCGAGCGTGGCCGACCGGTCGGTCACCCGGACCGGTGTGCCGCGTACGAGGGCGCCGTCGTCGCTCGTCACCATGGGCGTGACGGAGGCCCACGGCGAGACCCGGCCGAAGCGTGAGAGATCGAGGGTCACGGAGCGCGCGGACGTGCTGCTGTTGACGTGCACCACGGTTGCCGCACGGCCGGACTTCTTCACCGCGGCGACGCTGGACGGGTCGTCGACCTTCACGAAGTGGTCGCCGGGGCGGATGTGGTGGGTGAAGTTCCGGATGGTGTGGAACTTCGAGTTGGTCTGGATCGGGCAGGTCTCCAGGGTGTCCTCGGCCGTGCAGTTGAACGGGATGTGGATGCTGCCCCAGTTCTTGCCCGCCTCGGCCTGGGGGATGGAGTCCTCGATGGGCTGCCAGAACACCCAGGCCGAGGGCTCCAGTTCGCGCATGTCGTCGACCATCCGGGTGGCGATGCCGAGCCCGGGTTCCATGCTGGTGAAGTCGGTGCCCGTGCCCCAGGTGCCCTCGACCTCGCTCATCCACAGCTTCTTGTCGGCGCCCTTGGCGATGTCGCGGGCGCTGGTGCGCTGGCTCGTGCCGTAGGTGTGGACGTTGAGCTGGTCGACCGCGGCTCGTGCCGGGGCGTCGTAGGCGTTCCAGTTCCGGGTGAAGGTGCCGGGGTTGGTCTCGTCCATCGCGGAGATCTCGGCGTCGGTCCTCGCCTCGTCGAGCGCTTCGTCGAGGGCGAGGATCACCTTCTGCTGGAGTTCCGGTCCGGCGTGCGCGCCTTCCTGGCGCCCGCCCGTGGGCTGGCCGTCCGCTCCCAACTGAGTGCCCCAGTAGGGGGTGTTGGGCTCGTTGAGCGGGTCGATGGTGTCGAACTCGATGCCGTGCGCCTTCTCCATGCGCTCGGTCACGCGCACCAGGTACGTGGCGAAGTCGTCGACGCGGTCCGCGCGGATCTGGTCCGCGCTGGAGTCGAAGCCTCCGGACACATAACCGCTGACCGTCTGGAACCAGGGCGGCGAGTTGCTGAACGCCTCCCAGCGGGTGATCTTCTTCTTGATCTGGTCCACCCACCAGCGCTGGCCCGCGTCGGCGTCCCAGTTCCAGTGGTCCGGGTTGTTCGGGTCCCACCAGTCCATGTCCTGCTGGGTGGTTCCCTCGGGGGCCTTCCAGAAGCCCTCCATGGTCGCGCCCGTCTTCATGTAGTCCTTGCGGACGTCGGGGGCGTTGCCGCCGCCGATGTTGTAGCGCGCGATGTTGAGGCCGAGACCGTCCTTGCCGAACACCATGTCGACGAGCTTGCGTCGGATGGGGTCCGGGTAACCGCCCGTGGCGTTGGCGAACCAGACGAGGCTCGTCCCCCAGCCCTCGAACTCCTGCTGCTGGTAGGACGGGTCGATCCGCACCGTGACCATGCTCTGCGGCGACGGGTCCGAGGTGGCGGCGGGCGCGGCGGGTGCGGCGGGTGCGGCCACGAGACCCGCGCCGAGCGCCAGGGGAACTGTCGGCGCCAACACCCGGACGATGCGATGTCTGCGGAGCCTGTTGGGCCTGTTGGGTCTGCTGGACAAGGCACTCCCTTCCACAACACAGAGGCGAACAGAATCAACCAGAAGTAATCGGTCCAAGGCATGCTTGATGACGAAAATGAACACGTCAAGACATTGCGCAGGGTTCGATCCCGTGCCGGAGCCCCGAATTCGCCGACAGCGGGAGGAATCGCGTCTCCGCCGCGCGAGCCTGCCGCTTCAACGACCTGTGGCTGACCCCTCGTAGCCGCGCAGCTTTCGGTACAGCGTCGCCCGGGCGATGCCCAGTGCCGCCGCGGTGCGGGCCTTGTTGCCGCCGTGGTGGCGGAGGGCCTCCAGGATGGCGGTGCGCTCGGCGTGTTCCATCGGGCTGAGGTGGCGGTGTGCGGGGCCCTCGCGTACGGGGTCCGGCAGTTCGGTGCGCCGGACGGGGCCCGTGGCGCGGCGGTGTTCGGCCAACGCCCTTACGAGATGGGCGAGTTCGGTGACATTGCCCGGCCAGGGGTGCCGCTCCAGGGCGCGCAGCGCGTCGAGGGTCCAGGTGAGCGGAGGCCGCCCGGTCTCGGTCGGTGGGGACAGGGCGGGGAGCAACTCCCTGATGTCCTCGGGGCGTTCACGCAGTGCGGGAAGGGTGACCGAGCGGGCGCTCAGGGTGTCCAGGAGCCGCTGGAGGCACGGGCCCGGGGGCGTGCCGGGGGTGTAGGTGGCGAACAGGGGCACTCCCGGGCGGGTGCCGAGCAGCGAGTTGAGGGCGGCCACGTCCGGCTGCGCGAGGCGCTCGGCATGACGGAGGAGCAGGGCCCTGCCCTCCGCCAACTCCTCGATCAGAGGGCCGAGTCCGTCCTCCGCCGCGTCCACGGTCGCCGAACGCCCCGCCAGTTCCCGCGCCAGCGACGTCTTTCCGGTGCCGCGTTCGCCGATGAGCAGCAACGGCTTCCGGGATCGCGCCAGTTCGACGGCACGGTCCACCGCGTGCCGCCAGGGCGTCGAACGGCCGGCGAGCGCGACGACCGTCGCCCGCCCGGTCGAGGGCACGGGGACGCGGCTCATCGGGCCCACCGGCTCCAGCACCGCGACGACACCGATCGCCGAGCCCAGATGACGTACGGGAGTGACCGTCGCGGAACACCCGGCGCCCTCGTGGAGCCGGATGCCGTACGGGTCGGCCGCGTCCCGCCGTACCGCCGCGAGCGCGTCCCGCTCCAACGCCGTCAGCCCTTCGGGAGTCAGCAGCTCCTCCGCCGCCTCGCTCACGATCCTGGTGCACCCGTCGAGTGCGACCACCGCACGCGTACGTCCCCGCACCGCCCGCTGATACGCGTCGAGCAGCACCCGCTCCGCCGACCGCGACCGCGCGAGCAACTCCGCCTCGACAGCCGCAACGGCGGCCTCGGCCAGTGCCGCCCCCGGATGCGGCGCGCACTCGGCGCACAGGGCGGAGGAGACCGTCAGCGTCCCCAGCACCCGACCGGTCTCCGGAGCCGGCACCGGCACACTGACCGCGGAGACGTCCTGCCACAGGTCGAGGAAGTGTTCGGGCCCGTGCACCTCGGCGCGGCGGCGGGTGCGCAGGGCGAGGGCCGCGCTGTTGTGGCCGACCGCCTGCTCGGAGAGGTCGTCACGGCAGGTGTCGTCGCCCGGCATGCGTCCGGCCGTCCACAGCACACGCAGCCGTTCGTCGGTGAGGACGAGTGCCGAGTGCTGGGTGCCGAGTGCCGGGGCGATCCGGTCGAGCACCGGCCGCGCCGCGGTGAGCAGCGCCGAGTCGGCGGGGCGCACCACGGAACCCGGTTCCCGCCAGCCGTGCGGCAGGTCGTGTGGCACACCGAAGAACCGGGCACGCTTCCACGCATCGACGATCTCGTCCGGTACGCCGTCGGGCAGCGGCAGCCCGGTCAGGAACCGCTCGCGGGCCCGGCGCAGCGAGGCGAGCGCCGGGCGGACGGGGGAGTGCTCTGTGGTGGTCACGACGCCTCTCACCGTACCGAAAGCGGTTGAAGAGGAAATGACCGCCCTGTCTCACCGTGTCCCCCCGGGCACCCACTGTCTCGAATTGAGACACCCATGTTCCCGGATTCCGCTCCATGATCTTGGACGGCCGGTGCCTGTCCTCACCTTCTGGAGCGTTCCCGTGCACACCGTCGAGCCCGATGTCGTGACCGACGTACTGATCGTGGGCAGCGGCCCCGCGGGCGCCTCGGCCGCGCTGGCCCTGAGCACCTACGGCGTGCCCAACATGGTCGTCACCCGCTACGCGAGCCTCGCCGACACGCCCCGGGCCCACATCACCAACCAGCGCACGATGGAAGTGCTGCGCGACCTCGGCGTCGAGCAGGAGGTCATGGCCAAGGCCACCCCGCAGCACCTGATGGGCAACACGACCTTCTGCACCAGCCTCGCCGGCGAGGAACTCGGCCGCGTCCGCTCCTGGGGCAATGACCCGCTGGTGCAGGCCGGGCACGAACTCGCCAGCCCCACCCGCATGTGCGACATGCCGCAGCACCTCATGGAGCCGGTGCTCGTCGACGCCGCCGTCGCCCGCGGCACGAAACTCCGCTTCAGCACCGTCTACAAGTCCTTCGCGCAGGACGCCGACGGCGTGACCGTCACCGTCGAGGACCGGCTGCGCGGTGACGAGTACACCATCCGCGCCAAGTACCTGATCGGCGCCGACGGCGGCCGGTCGAAGGTCGCCGAGGACGCGGGCCTGCCCATGGGCGGCCAGATGGGCGTCGCCGGCAGCATCAACATCGTCTTCGACGCGGACCTGAGCAAGTACACCGCCCACCGCCCGTCCACCCTCTACTGGGTGCTCGCCCCCGGCGCCACCGTCGGCGGCATCGGCGCGGGGCTCGTGCGCTGCGTACGGCCCTGGAACGAGTGGATGGTCGTCTGGGGCTACGACGTGACCGCAGGCACCCCCGACCTGACCACCGAGTACGCCGAGTCCGTCGTCCGCAAGCTGGTCGGCGACGACGAGATACCGGTGACGATCAAGTCGTCGTCCGCGTGGACGGTCAACGAGATGTACGCGGAGACGTACGCGAGCGGCCGCGTCTTCTGCGCCGGGGACGCCGTCCACCGCCACCCGCCGTCCAACGGCCTCGGCTCCAACACCTCGATCCAGGACGCGTACAACCTGGCCTGGAAGCTCAAGCTCGTCCTCGACGGCACGGCCTCCCCGAAGCTGCTCGACACCTACACCGCCGAGCGCGCCCCCATCGGCAGGCAGATCGTCACCCGCGCCAACAAGTCCATCGGCGAGACCGCCCCCGTCTTCGAGGCGCTCGACGGGCTCTCCCCGCAGACCCCCGAGCAGCTGTGGGCCAACATCGCCGCCCGCAAGGACGCCAGCGAGGCCGCCGAGAAGCAGCGGGCGAGGCTGCGCGAGGCGATCGCGTTCAAGGTGTACGAGTTCAACGCACACGGCGTCGACCTCAACCAGCGCTACACGTCCGACGCGATCGTCCCCGACGGCACGACCGACCCCGGCTTCGACCGCGACCCCGAGCTGCATCACCAGCCCACCTCCCGCCCCGGCGCCAAGCTCCCGCACGCCTGGATCACCTCCGGGACGCGCACCCTGTCCACGCTCGACACCGTCGGCCGGGGCCGCTTCACGCTGATCACCGGCATCGGCGGTGAGGCCTGGGCGCGCGCGGCCGGGGCCCAGGACCTGGAGATCGCCACGGTCGTCATCGGCCCCGGCCGGCAGTACGAGGACCCGTACGGTGACTGGGCACGGCTCAGCGAGGTACCCGACGGGGGAGCCCTGCTCGTACGACCCGACGGGTACGTCGCCTTCCGGCATCCCGGGGCCGCCGAGGACGCCGCGCACTTGCTGGCCGAGGCGCTGCGACGGATCCTCGGACATGCCTGACGGGACGATCCGCGGGACCCAAGGGAGCCGTATGACCAGCGCATTCACCAGCCACATCACCGGGGCCGTCGTTGACAGTCTCCAGGGCACCGCCGACCCCCGGCTGCGTGAACTGCTGAGTTCGCTCACCCGCCATCTGCACGACTTCGTCCGCGAGACGGAGCCCACAATGGAGGAGTGGGAGCGTGCGATCGGCTTTCTGACGGCGACCGGGCAGATGTGCACGGACACCCGGCAGGAGTTCATCCTGCTGTCGGACGTGCTCGGGGTCTCGATGCTGGTCGAGACGATCAACAGCGACCGGGACCGGCGGGGCGCGACGGAGTCGACGGTCCTCGGGCCCTTCCACATGACCGAGTCGCCGGTGCGGGACCTCGGCGCCGGTATCGATCTGGTGGGCGGCGGCGAGCCGTGCGTGGTCAGCGGGCGGGTGCTCTCCGGGGACGGCACCCTGCTGCCGGGCGCGGTCCTCGACGTGTGGCAGGCGAACGCCGAGGGCTACTACGACGTGCAGCAGCCGGACGTGCAGCCGTCGGGCAACGGCCGCGGACTGTTCACGGCGGACGCCGAGGGCCGCTTCTGGTTTCGTACGTGCGTTCCGAGCCCGTATCCCATCCCTACGGACGGCCCTGTCGGGGACCTCCTGCGGGCCACCGGCCGGCACCCCTACCGTCCGGCCCACATCCACTTCATCGCCTCGGCCGAAGGGCACGCGCCGGTCACGACCCACATCTTCGTGGCGGGCGGCGACCATCTCGACTCGGACGCGGTGTTCGCGGTCAAGGAGAGCCTGGTCCAGGACTTCACCGAGACCGACGACCCGTCCCTGGCACGGGAGTTCGGCGTCCCGAACCCGTTCCGGCACGCGCGTTTCGACCTTGTCCTCAACGTGGAGCGGTCGTAATGGAGTTCGAGTACGAGACCCAGCCCGCGCGGATCGTCTTCCGTCCCGGAGCCGCGCTGACCGCGGTGCCGGGCGAGGCCGAACGGCTGGGTCTGCGAAGGCTGTTGGTGGTGTCCGGGGCGCGGGGCGCGCAGGTCGCCCGCGCCGTCGCGGACTCGCTGGGCGACGTGTGCGCGGGACTGCACGCCGAGGCCCTGATGCACGTTCCGGTGGAGGTCGCCGACCGGGCCGTGGAGGTGGCCCGCGCGGCGGGCGCCGACGGCTGCGTCGCGGTCGGCGGCGGCTCGTCGATCGGCCTCGGCAAGGCGATCGCGCTGCGCACCGGCCTGCCGCTGATCGCGGTGCCGTCGACGTACTCCGGCTCGGAGATGACCCCCGTCTGGGGCCTCACCGAGCACGGCGTCAAACGGACCGGCCGCGACCCCTCCGTACTGCCGCGCGCAGTGGTGTACGACCCCGACCTCACCGCCTCCCTGCCGGTGGAGCTCTCCGTGACCAGCGGCATCAACGCGATCGCGCACGCGGTCGAGGCCCTGTACGCGCCGGACGCCTCACCGCTCGTCTCGCTGACGGCCGAGGAGGGCGCACGGGCGATGGCGGGTGCCCTGCCGGCGCTAGCGACGGATCCGGAGGACATGGACGCCCGCGGCCGGGCCCTGTACGGGGCCTGGCTGTGCGGGACCGTCCTCGGCGCCACCACCATGGGCCTGCACCACAAGCTGTGCCACGTCCTCGGCGGCGCCTTCGGCCTGCCGCACGCCGAGACACACACCGTGGTCCTGCCGTACGTCCTCGCGTACAACGCGCCCGCCGCGCCCGACGCGATCACGGCGCTGACCCGCGCCCTGGACAGCGACGACCCGGCGCACGCGCTGTGGCAGCTGCCCCGCCGCCTCGGCGCACCCCGCTCCCTCGCCGAACTCGGCCTGAAAGAAGGCGACTTGGCGCAGTCGGCGGCTCAGGTCACGGGCCAGACGTTTCCCAGTCCGCGTAAGGTCACCGTGGACGGCGTACTGGACGTCCTGAAGGCGGCCCACGACGGCGGGGCGCCGCAGGTGTCCTGAACGCCCGCGGCACACGTCAACTCCCGCTCGGCACACCCCCGATCCCTGTTGAAAGGTGAACGCCATGCCCCTCGCTCTGCTGAGGCGTCGGTGGTTCAAGGGCGCCTCCGCGGACGCGGCGGGCCTCGCTTTTCCCGTCCCGGCCGGCGCGGGCGTGATCAGCCGCGAGGTCCTGGACCCCGTGAGCGAGCCCATGGGCGGCGCCGACGTCCAGGTGACCGAACTCGACAGCCACCGGATCGCGGCACGCGGCACCACGGACCCGTACGGCTTCTTCATGGCCGTCGTGCCGCCCGGCCGCTACAGCCTGCTGATCATGGCCGAGGGTCTGGAGCCCCACCGCGAGACCGTCGACGTGGTCGAGGACATCGGTCCGCGACCGGAGCGGATATGGCTCCAGACCGCCCGTCAGCTGGAACTCCCGCCGCCCGGCACCTGGCTCTTCGACCCGCCCCACACGGCGATCCGCTTCATCGCCAAGCATGTCGGCATGGCCCATGTCCACGGCCGCTTCGAACGCTTCGAGGGCGGTATCCAGATCATGCAGGACATGACGCAGACGCGTGTGCACGTACGCATCGACGCGTCGAGCATCAACACGGGCAACACCACGCGGGACACCCATCTGCGCTCCGCCGACTTCCTCGACGTGAAGCGCCACCCGTACATCGACTTCACGAGCACCCGCTTCGCCTACCGGGGCGGCAGCAAGTGGACCCTCCACGGCTCCCTGACGATGCACGGGGTGAGCCGCTCGGTGAGCCTGGACACCTCGTACCTGGGCATGGTCAACGGCGGCTACGGCGAGGAACTGCGCTGCGCGGCCCAGGCCAAGGCGGAGCTGCACCGCGAGGACTACACGCTCAACTGGCGTTCGATGCTGGCCCGCGGCATCGCGGTCGTCGGCCCGACGGTGCGGCTGGAACTGGACGTGCAGGCCATGTACCGGACGCACGACACGCCCACGCCCCCGGAGTGACCGCCCGCGGCGACCCCGGTTCCGCCCACGTCCACCCCGCCGCCTCCCGTACCGGAAACCTGAGGTAACCTCTCCCACCGTTCCGTAGCCGGCTGGTTACGCGCCCGCGCGGGAGCCGGGCCGAGAGTGTCGGAGGGCGGCAAGACGATGGAGCACCACCTGGGGGAAGGCGGATCCATGCACCTGGACGACGCGCGGCTGGAGGCCCTGGCCCCGGAACCCCTGCTGACCCGCGACTACGAGACGCGCCCCGCACTCGTGTACGAGCGGCTGCGGCAGCAGCACGGCCCGGTCGCACCGGTCGACCTGCTGGGCGTGCCCGCCTGGCTGGTGCTCGGCTACCGCGAGGCGCTCGAAGTGCTCCAGGACGATGCCGGCTGGCCCAAGGGCCTGGAGAACTGGCGCGCCCGCACGGAGGGCCGCGTGCCCGCCGACTGGCCGCTCGGGCCCTCCCTGGAGGTCAACCACGTACTGATCCAGGGCGGCCCGGGCTACGAGACGCTGCGGACGGCGTGGGACGCGGCGCTCAAGCCGTTCCAGGACCCACGCCACGCCCAGGCGAAGCGGCTGAAGGCGGCCGTCACCGCGTACGCCGACGAACTGATCACCCTGATCGGGCAGGGCGGCGGCACGGGCGTGGCGGACCTGTCCGCGCAGTTCTCCCGCCCGCTGCCGCTGATGGTGGCCAGCCATCTGCTCGGCTTCCCCGGCTCGCAGGGCGACGACGCGCTGATGGACATGTGGCGGGTGCTGGACGCCGGCCCGGACGCGGAGACCGCTCTCGGAAGGCTGCTGGAGACCCTCGCGGCGCTGGGCGCCGCGAAGCTCAAGGAGCCGGGCGACGACTTCCCCTCGTTCCTGCTGGCCGCCCACCCGGACCTCTCGCTCGACGCACTCGCGCGCGAACTGTTCATGCTGCTCGGCATGACCTCCGACCACGTCGGCATCCTCATCTCCAACACCGTCGTCGAGGTCATCTCGGGCGACGGCGGCGCACGGGCCAGCATGTCGGCCGGTCTGGTCAGGGAGACCATGAACCGGGTGGTCCTGCGCAAGCCGCCGCTGGTCAACTTCGTCCCGCGGTTCGCCGCCCGGGACACCCCCCTCGGGAACTACACCATCCGGGCCGGTGACCCGGTGTGGGTCTCGTCCGCCGCCGCACACGCCGACCCGATCTTCGCCGACCAGCCGAGCACCACCATCAGCAGCCGGGCGCATCTGTCATGGGGCGCGGGCCGCCGCCAGTGCCCGGCGCGCGAGCTGGCGTCGACGGTCGCGGCGGTGGGGGTGAGCCGGCTGTTCGAGCGGTTCGCCGACCTGGAGCTCGCGCTCCCGGTCGACCAGCTGCCGTGGCGCTCCTCCCCGTTCATGCGTGGCCTGCGTTCGCTGCCGGTGCGGTACGAACTCGCCGCGACGCCGTCCGGAGCGGGCGCCGGGCAGCCGGTGCCGGCGGGCGCCACGGAAGACGACGAGACCGAGCCGGGCGCGGAAGGCCTGGTACCGGAGCCGGCGGCCCGTCAGCGGTCGTCGCTCTGGCGGTATCTGACGGGGCTGATCCGGCCGGGGCGCTGACCCAGGCTCTGAACTTGACGGCTCGCGTACCGGTTCGTGTCCAGCTGGGCTAACGGCACAGCGCCGGTCGGGTGGCAGAGGGCCGGGGTGTGTGGGGTTGCCGGACGTGTGGGGGCAATGGGCAAGAAGCCCCCCACACCGCTTCCCAGCAGGAGAACCGTATGCTTCCCACGCCCCGAGCACAGCGCCCCGTCATACGCAACCTGGCCGTCGCCGTCACCGTGGTCGCCGCCGCCTCGCTGACGGTCTCACCGGCGCAGGCGTCGCAGCCGGAACAGTCGTCCCACAACAGCGTGGTCAACGGTGAGTCGGTGCCCCCGGGCCCCACCGTCTACGGCACCCCGGGCAACGACACCATCGAGTGCGAGAACGACGTCGAGAACGTCATCATCTGGGGCGGCGGAGGCGACGACAACATCCGCGTCAAGGGCCTCGTCATCGACTCGCAGATCCTCGGCGGCGACGGCGACGACCGGCTGCAGACCAGCCATCTGTTCCCGCAGGAGGGCACCAGCTCCATCAAGGGCGGCCACGGCGACCAGGGCGACGACGAGATCACCGTCGGCAGCGTGCAGGGCTCGCCCGGACAGTTCGCCCGCGGTGGCGGCCAGGTCTTCGGCAACGACGGCTCCGACATCATCAGGACCGGCGTCATCGACTTCGGCGGCCGGGTGCTCGGTGGCAGCGAGAACGACCTGATCGAGGCGAAGGGCGTCGGCGTCGAGGCCGGCGGCGTCATCCAGGGCGGCCCCGGCCGGGACATCATCCGCGGCACCGACGACAGCGTCCTGCTCGCCGGGCCCGGCTGGGGCATGGTCGACGGTGGCCTCGGCGAGGACACGTGCAAGGTCGAGCACGCCAATCCGAGCCGGGCGCGCAGCACGATCGCGAGCTGCCCCTGACGGTCGTATCCCTGACGGTCGTCTCTGATGGCCGTATCTCTGATGGCCGCCCGCCGCGTACGTACGCGGCGGGCGGCCATCACACGTCCTACGCGCGCTGGGCCGCCGTCTCCCGCTCCGCCTCCCCCTCCGCGTCAGCCGCCGCCTCCTCCGTGACCGTCCGTCCGCGACGGCCGCGGGATGCCGAGTGCGCACACCGCGCCCGCCAGGACCACCGCCACGCCGACCCACACCGCGGGGTGCAGCCCGTCCACTAACTCCTGCGGCGAACCCGTACCGCCGTGCGCCACGAACACCGTGCTGAGTACGGCGATGCCGAGTGCGCCGCCGATCTCACGGACCGTGGTGTTGGCGCCGGACGCCTTGCCCGCGTGCTCCTTGGCCATCGAGCCGAGTACGACGGCGGCGGTCGGGGCGAAGACGAAGCCCATGCCGAGACCGGCGACGATCAGCGGGCCGACGAGCGAGGAGTACGGCGTGTCGGTGTCGGCCACGAGGTTGTGAGACGGCCGCCGCCGACCCTGTCGGTGAGGATGCCCACACCACCGCGCACAGCCCGGCGGCCGCGAGCACCATGCCGACCAGGTCCGGAATTCGGCCTGCCCTGGGGCGACCCCGGCTCCCGCTGCACGCCACCGCGACGGGCCCGCTGCTGCTCGCCCACGCGAGCGAGGCCCGGCAAGTGGAGGTCTGCGCCGGTCCGTTGGATGCCTTGACGCCCTCGACGATCGCGGACGGCGTCGCACTGAAGCACTGCCTGGCGAAGATCAGACGGGAGGGTTACGCCGTGACCCACGGCACCCTGGCCCAGCACCTCGGCTCCGTCGCGTTCCCCGTACGGAACACGCGCGGCACCGTGGTCGCCAGCGTGGGGGTGGTGGCGGCCACCGGCTCGTTCCAGCCGATGAAGCCGGCGTCCTTCGTCCTCGCCGCGGCCGACGCCGTGTCCCGGCACGTGAGGTCCGCCGGCTGCCGGATTGCACAAGTCGAAGCGTGACGGACGTACGCAGACGTATGCGGACGTACGTGCTCGCGCGGGGGCCGGGAGCCCCGCGTCGGCGTACGCCAGTCCCGCCCCTTCATCCGGGTAGCCACCCTCCAAGTCCCGGACCACGGCGGCCCTTGCGCCTCCGTCGGCGACGGCTCGTCCAGATACGGTAGGGTTGACCTGCGCGATCACGCGGAACACTGCGGGGCAGCGCATCGGGACGTGGCGCAGCTTGGTAGCGCACTTGACTGGGGGTCAAGGGGTCGCAGGTTCAAATCCTGTCGTCCCGACAGTGCGAAGGGTCTTCGCAGGCGAGAGCCTGTGAGGGCCCTTTTTCACGTGGATCGCATTCGGGCTTCGAGGTTGAGCATGCCGCTCACCGGCACCTTTACTCGTAGGCCGACGAAGACGCCGCTCTTGGACCTGAACAAGATCACTGCGGGTCTGTCGCAGACCTGGTCGGGGTACCTGCGGGACTGGGACCGCTGGACTGGGACCGCTTGCTGCGGTCGGGGAAGTACCCGGAGACGACCCGCGACGACTATCTGCTGGCGGCCGCGCGGCTGGCGCGGACCGGACGTCGGTGCCTGGGTGGTCGTGGTCATGTTGCTGCCTCCTTGGCGGTGCGTCGTACAGGGAGCCGAGGGCGGGGGCCACCAGGTGGCGGGCAGGGTGTGGACGCCGTAGATGTCGACGTCGGTCCTGAACGGGACTTCCTCCAGCGGAACCGCAGGCCTGAGCGTCGGTATGCGGCGGGCCGGCGTGCTGAAGACGACCTGGAGCTCCACGCGGGTGAGCGGCTGGCCGAGGCACTGGTGGATGCCGTAGCCGAAGGCCAGGTGGTCGCGGGCGCCGCGGCGGATGTCGAGGGTGTCCGGGTTGTCGTGGTGCTCCTCGTCGCGGTGGGCGGAGAAGGTCAGCGGCACCACGGTCTCGCCCGCCTTGATCTCGCGACCCCCGATGACCGTGTCCTCTTTCGAGACCCGCCAGTTCGGCTCGCTGAGGATCGTGAGGTAGCGCAGGAGTTCCTCGACCGCGAGCGGGGCGAGGGAGAGGGCCTCGCCGAGCGCCTGGTACTGCTCGGGGTGCTGGATCAGGGCGAGTGTGCCGAGCGCGATCGTGTTGCCGGTGGTCTCGTGCCCGGCGACGAGCAGGATGAAGGCCATGCTCTGCACCGCGCGGCGGTCCAGCTTGCCGGTGGGCAGCTGGTCGTGGACGAGGCGGCGGATGAGGTCGCGCGTGTGGTCGTCGATACGTGCGTCGGGGTTGCCATCCTGCGCGTCAAGGACGGGAAGATCGTCGAGGTCTGGCTGTTCTTCTCCGGCGACCAGGCGACCAGGCGGCCGAGGACGAGTTCTGGGGCCAGTAGACGGCGCGGTGCCGGACCGGACCGAGTCGGTCCGGCGCGCCTACCCGTACGACAGCCGTGGCAGGACGAAAGGCAGACGTATGCAGGAGATGACCGCTGAGGAGTGGCCGACCTTCGTTTCGCACGGGACCCGTACCGGCAAGCTGTCGACCGTCCGTGCCGACGGCAGCCCGCACGTGACTCCCGTCTGGTTCCCTGCTCGACGGGGGCGACGTGGTGTTCAACACCGACAAGACCGGGGCCAAGGGACGCAACCTGGCCCGGGACGGGCGCGGTCATCGATCCGCTTGCGCCCCGGGTGCCGGAGCCACCGTTCATGCCTGCAACAGCGATTCGATCACCGCCCGCAGTTCTTCGGTCAGGACCGCCGGGACCGGTCCCGGAGCGTCGTCCGTACTGTCGACAGTCAGGACGATGTCCTTCGTACCCGGTGGAGCGCGGTGCATATGGGCTGGTTCGAGGACAAGCTGTTCGGCGGTCGGCTTTGTTCCTCAGGCAACGCTGGAGCGCTACCACGCCGACGGGTACGCCGACCACGCCCCCCGGCGCGCGAGCCCCGGACGTCGCTCAGTGTGTATGGCGCGGCGACTCGCTCGAACGATGGGCCCTTCGCCCAGGCCCGGCCGGCCTCGGCCGGGCGGTACGCGGCCGTCGCGCACAAGTTGAATCCGAGGTCGTGGAGGGCGAGTTCGAGGCGCGGGCGAGGCGGGACAAGACGGCTCCAGGAGGGACTGATCCGGTTGGACTCCATGCCTGCTTCACTGACCTCCGTCACACCATGCGCCCCGCTCCGGGACGAACGCAGGCCCCGGACCGGTGGGTGCGGTCCGGGGCCTTGCGCGAGCGGTTCAGTTGCGGTCGTCCCCCGGTGGAGCGGGCTCCTTGTCCAGTTCTGCCTCGATCGCCGAGACCGTTTCTCTGATCAGCAGTTCCTGCTGTATGCGGCGCTGGGTGTCCAGATACGCCCGGCGTTCCTGGCGGAAGGACTTCAGCGTGGCGGCGCACATCGCGATCATTACCAGGCTGAACGGCAGCGCGATGATGATCGCGGCGGTCCGCAGGGTGTCCAGCGAGGCCGAACCGCTGCCCGAGGCCAGCAGCAGGGCGACGGCCACCGCCCCCTCCATCACGGCCCAGAAGACCCGGCTCCAGGTCGGCGGAGTGGGGTCGCCGCCGGAGGCCAGCATGTCCACCACGTACGACCCGGAGTCGGAGGACGTCACGAAGAACAGCACGATCAGCAGAATCGCCACGCCGGCGACGAAGGTCCCGCCGGGCAGCGTCTCCAGCAGTTGGAAGAGCGCGGTGTTGCTGTTGACGCCTTCCTCCCCGACGAAGTTCTCCCCTCCGGTCGTCTGGCCGTGGATCGCGGAGCCGCCGAAGACGGCGAACCAGACCATGGTGAGCAGGGTCGGGACCAGCAGCACCCCGCACACGAACTCCCGCACCGTGCGCCCTCGCGAGATGCGCGCGATGAAGATCCCCACGAAGGGCGCCCAGGAGATCCACCAGCCCCAGTAGAAGACGGTCCAGCTGTTGACCCAGCCGGTGCCCTCCTCGCCCTGGGACGCCCCGGTGTCGAAGCTCAGCCGCAGGATGTTCTGCAGATAGCCCCCGATGTCCTGCACCAGGCCGTTGAAGACGAACAGCGTCGGCCCGGCGATCATCACGAACAGCGCGACGCCGGCCGCGAGTCCCATGTTGATGTTCGACAGCCACTTGATGCCCTTGCCGATGCCGGACACCACCGAGATGGTCGCCAGCCCGGTGATACAGGCGATCAGGACGACCAGCAGCGACTTGCCGGGATCGTCGACCCAGCCGAGGAAGTTCAGCCCGCCGGCGATCTGCATCACTCCGAGGCCGAGCGAGGTGGCCACTCCGAAGAGGGTGCCGACGACGGCGACGACGTCGATGACGTCACCCCACACGCCCTTGACGCGGTCTCCGAAGACCGGTTCCAGCGCCCAGCGGATCGACACGGGGCGCCCTTTGCGATGCACGGAGTACGCCACCGCGAGGCCGACCACGATGTAGATGGCCCAGGGGTGGATGCCCCAGTGCAGGAAGGTCTGCACCATGGCGGCCTCGGACTGGGCCGCCTCGCTCCCGCCCACCCCGGGCCTGGGTTCGGCGAAGAAGCTCAGAGGCTCGGCCACGCCCCAGTAGACGAGTCCGATGCCCATGCCCGCCGCGAACAGCATGGCGAACCAGGCCACCATGCTGAACTCGGGTTTCTCGTCGTCCTTGCCCAGCTTGATGTCTCCGAAGCGGCCGATGCCCACCCACAGGGCGAAGACGACGAAGGCCGACACCAGCACCAGGTAGTACCAGCTCAGCTTGGAGACCAGCGTGTCCTGGACGCTCTGCACCTGCCGTGCCGCGTCGTCCTGGCCGATCATCGCGTAGAGGACGAAGATTAAAATGATCACTGCGGCGGGCCAGAAGACCCGGGGTGCGACAGACGACTTGTTCGTGCCCGTCCCCCATGGTCCCGGAGTCCGCTGCTCATCCGGTCGTGCCGTTGATTGCGCAGCCACGCACCCAATCCGTTCTTTCCGTGTCCCGGTTCCCCGGCGGTCGACGGCCGGCCCCTACAGGTCGGCCCGGAGGCAGGCTCATGCCCGGTATGCGCTTGACCATTCATCACAATCGCGTATCCGTGCGACCACGTTGGGTATCCGCGGGTCCGCAGGGTATCACCGGCGAAGAGAGAAACGTACGTGACCTTGCTGCGCAACTCCCGCCATGATGAGGTGGGTTGACCTGGCCGAAACCGAACGTCCGTGTGTAATGGGGGGAGCTGGATGACCGAAGTACGGATCACCGCGTGGAACACCCGATTCGATCCGCTCGACGACCGTGTCCTGCGGCAGACCGACGAATTCTTCCGCGAGCTGGGGCACGGCACCGGCGCCCTGGTCCAGCGGCCCGCCCCGGCCCCGCCCGGCACCAAGGGCGCGCTGACGGACACGATGCTGCTGCTCACCAGCCCCGCCGTCGTGGCCGGCACGGTGACGGTGACCAGAGCATGGCTGAACCGGGACCGCCACCGCAGGGTGAGCGTCCAGTGGGAGGAGAACGGAGAGGTCCGCACGGTGGTCGTCGAGGCGGACTCGGCCGACAACGGAACCCTGCGAACGGCCCTGGAGCAGGCCCTCGGCGGCAGACCACGCCCCGGTGACCGGCCAGGTGCCGACGGCAACCGCCCACGCTCCGGCGACCGGCCAGAAGTCGACGGCAACCGCCCACGCTCCGGCGACCGGCCAGAAGTCGACGGCAACCGCCCACGCTCCGGCAACCGGCCAGAAGTCGACGGCAACCGCCCACGCTCCGGCAACCGACCGCGGGCCGAGGGCGACCGGCGCGCAAGCGGCCATGGCTGAGCGCGGCTACCGCGCCCTGCTGATCGGCAACTCCACCTTCCCGGACGAACCGGAGCACCTGCCCGATCTCAAGGGACCGCGCACCGATGTCGACGCGCTGCACCGGGTGCTGGTGGACCGGGAGGTGGGGCTGCACGAACTGGGCTCGGTCGAGACCGCGCTCGACGAGGACAACCAGGATCTCAAGACCCGTCTCGTACGGTTCTTCGGACGCGCCCGGCCCGACGATCAGCTGCTGCTGTACTACAGCGGCCACGGACGGCTGGACAGCACCGGTCGCCTCCATCTCTGCGCCCGTGACACGACGCTCGAACTCCTCAAAACCCACTCACTCCAGCACCAGCTCGTCAACGAGCTGATCGAGGACTGCCCCGCCCGCGCCATCGTCCTGCTGCTGGACTGCTGCTTCAGCGGCGCCGCCGCCGTCAAGGGGCTGGACGTGGCCCAGCAGTTCGCCGGGCAGGGGCGGTTCGTCCTGGCGAGTTCCAGCCGCGTGGACCACTCCCTCGACGCGGTCCGGCACGGGGAGCCGAGCCCGTTCACCCAGGTCCTCGTGCGAGGGCTGGAGAGCGGAGCGGCGGGGCGCGACGGCTTTGTGATGTTCCAGGACCTCTACACATACATGCACCGGGAACTCGCGGCCTCGGGCCCGGGTCCGGTGCCGCACATGAAGGCGGAGGGCGGAGCCGGACAGCTCCCCATGGCGCGGCGCCGGAACAGCACCCGCGACCGGCAGGCCGAGCGGCCTCCGGGCGGCGACATCAACCCCACGGCGGCCGACCTCTCCCCGGAGTTCGTCGACAGCGGCGGCAACAGCTCCTCGCTGCCGGTGTGCAGCGACACCCGCGGGGTGCTCTACGCGCGACTGCCCGACAGCGAGACCGTCTTCGGCACCACACGCGACGACCTGGTCGCGGCCGGGGTCGGCGAGCCCGTCCGCGGTCACCTCTACCACGGTGCCCACGCCACCTCCATAGGCAAGAACGTGGACATCACCTACTCCGAGGCCCGGGAGATCGAGGCGGTACGGGAGGGTGGCTCGGTGTACTTCGGGCTGCCCAGCCGACAGGTCCTGACCTGGAACCGCAAGCAGGTGGACACCTTCACCCGGGCCAAGGAGGCGGGCCACTGGCCGCGGATCCGCCCCTGGCGCAGGCGTGGCGAGGACCGCTGGACCGACGCCCACGACCCGGCCTACGACAGCCTCGTCGCCGTACCCCGGCGGCTGCTCGGCCATCTGGCGGCCTGCGCCACGGCGCTCGTCATGGCGATCGTCCTGTACGAGCTGACGAGCGGCGACCGCATGGACGAGCAGAAAATCCCGGAGGGGTTCCAGTCACTGGCGTACGCCTGTCTCGCGGCGGCCTTCCTCGCCGTCATCATCTACGCGGCCCTCTCGCTGAGCGTCGGCATAAGGCTGCGGACACTGGTCCGGATCCGCCGGGTGCTGGGCGACTCGTCGGCGAACGTCACCCCGATGGTGATGGTGCACGGGGTGAAGCGGGCCAGGTTCTACGCCATGGCGGGCGGGGTGGAGGACTCGGAGGAGCTCTGGGCCTACCTGTGGCCCAAGGAGCAACGGGACGCCCACGGGGTGCCGCCGACGCTGTCCGTCCCACTCCTCGACTCGTACCTCCGCTCCCACCAGTACGTTCTGCAGAACGTACTCAGCCGGGACGGCGCGTCCGTCATGGAGGGCGAGGACTGGCAGCTCGTCGAGGTGATCGGTGATCCGCGGCCCGGGAAGTGGATACTGCTGCGCACCGCGCAGGGGACGATCTGGCCCCAGGGCCCCGCACGCGACGCCACCCCCTGGGAGATCAGGCGGTCCGTCTCCGGGACATGAGACGGACCGCCCAGCCGGCGACGACACCGGGCCCGGCCGCCCGCGGGGTCCCGGGTGGCCGGGCCCGGTGGCCGTCTTCTCAGGCCTGCGGCTTGCCTTCCCGGAAGCGGCGCAGTCCCTCGGGGCCCTCGACCACGGCGGCGGTGAGTTCCTCGACGCTGGTGTCCTCGCGGCGTACGTCGAGGATCTTGCGGCCGTGGTTCATCACGATGTGCCGGTCGCAGACCTGGAAGGCGTGGTGCAGGTTGTGGGTGACGAGGACCGAGCTGACACCCTCCTTCTTGAGCTGGAGCAGGTAGTTGAGCAGGGCCTCGGTCGCGCGTACGGCCAGGGCGCTGGTCGGTTCGTCGAGGATCAGCAGGCTGCGCTTGAAGTGCACGGCGCGGGCGATCGCGACCGCCTGCTGCTGGCCGCCGGAGAGCGAACCCACCAGCTGGTTGGGGCTCTTGATGCCCTCGATGGTGACCACGCTGTCGAGGATCCGGGCGGCGATCTCGTCCATCTTCCGCAGCTTCAGCAGACCGAGCGCGCCTGTGATCTCGCGGCCCATGAAGATGTTGCGGGTGATCGTCATGGAGGGCACCAGGGCGGAGTCCTGGAAGATCGTCTCGACGCCGCGTTTCTCGGTCTCGTGCCGGTTGATCGTGCCGAGTCTCTCGCCGCGCCAGAGGTACTCGCCCTCCTCGGCGAGTACGACCCCGGACATCGTCTTGACCAGGGTGGACTTGCCGGCGCCGTTGTCGCCGAGGAGGCCGACGACCTCGCCCGAATGGATCTTGAAGCTGACGTCGTCCAGGACGGTGTTGGGGCCGTACCGCTTGGTGATTCCGGACAGTTCGAGCAGGACTTCGCCGGTACGTTCCTCGGCGGCGGTGGGGGACATGGTGGTTGCTCCGTTTCCGGCGGGCTCGGTGGAAGGCGCTTCGGGGCTCACTCCGCCTTCCCTTCGATCACGCGGTTGAAGACGGCCGCGGCGACGATGATCAGGCCGACGAAGAGGTCCAGGTAGAAGCCCGGGGCGCCACCGAGCAGCAGGATGTCCTGCACGGTGAGGATGAGGGCCGCGCCGAGGACCATGCCGAGGACGCTGCCCCGGCCGCCGGACAGGGCGACGCCGCCGACGACGGCCGCCGCGATGGCCCGCAGCTCCAGGCCGCGGCCGCTGCCGGGCTGGACGGAGCCGGTGCGTACGGCGGTGAGGATGGCGGCCAGCGCCACGCACAGGCCGAGGATGCCGAACGCGATGATCTTCACCCGGGCCGGGTTGATGGAGATGGCGCGGGCTGCGGCGGGGTTGCCGCCGACGGCGAAGATGTGGTTGCCGAGCCGGTGACGGTGGATCAGGAGCCAGAAGACGACGCCGATGCCGAGCAGCCAGAGCACCTGGCCGCGGAAGAAGCCGAGGTCGGCGGTGAAGACCTGCTTCAGGGTCTCGCTGGGCGCCATCAGGGTGGCCGTGGTGCCGTTGTAGAAGAGCGCGGCGCCCTCCCAGAACAGCATCATGCCGAGGGTCACGATGAACGAGGGGATCTTGGCCTTGGTGGTGAGGATGCCGTTCACCAGGGCGATGCCGATGCCGGCGAGCAGGGCCATGCCGGTGGCGATCCACGGGTTCGAGCCGTCGGCGTACCACCGGGTGAACACCAGCGCGCAGAAGGTGAAGTTCGCTCCGAGGGACAGGTCGAACTCGCCCGCGATGATGAGGATTCCGGCGCCGATGGCGAGGATCGCCAGGACCGGGATGCTCTGGCTGAGGACGTTGAAGTTCGCCTTCTCCAGGTAGGGGAAGCCCGTCGGGTCCACCAGGTAGTAGACGACGCAGGCGATCTGTATCAGGACGAAGATGATGCCGATCTCCAGCGCACCGCGCCCGCGCAGCCGGCGCAGCCGGTCGTTCAGCCTGCCCTTGGCGGTGGTGGGGGCGGAGTCCGCCAGGGTCCGCTTCCGGGTGGGGACTTCACCGGTCGCCGCCTCGTCCTCCGCGGCGACTAGGGCGGGTCCCGCCGCCGTACTGTCGGCGGTCACCTGACCGCTCCGCTCGCTCATGGTTGTGCTGCCCTTCGTTTCGGTGGCGGTCGGGGGGCGGTCCGTTCACGGACCGCCCCGTGTTCGTGGCCGGTTGACGGAGCGTCAGCGGACCTTGCCCGCGAGTTCCTCGGCGACGCCGACGTTGGACTTGTCGACCAGGCCACTGCCACCGGAGTTGATGCTGGCCGGGCTCAGCCCGAAGTCCAGGAGAAGACCGAGCTGCATGACCGTCTGGAAGCCCTGCACATAGCCCTGCTGGTCGGCGGCGGCGGTGATGGCGCCGGACTTGATGCCGTTGACGATCTGCGGGGCCAGGTCGAAGCCGACGACGGGGACCTGCACGCCGGAGTCCTCCATGGCCTTGGGGAGGTTGCGGTGCGGCGTTCCGCCGAGCGGGACGATGGCGGCGGTGTCCTTGTGGCCGAGCAGGTACTGCGTGACCTTGTCCAGCGCGGCGGAGTCCTCGATGCCGGTGCCGAGGATCTCGGTCTTGGCGCCCACCTCGTCCAGGGCGCGCTTCACACCGGCGTGGCGCTGCACCGCGTAGACCTGGTCCGGGAACTCGACCGGCGTGAGGACGGTGTCGCCTTTGCCGATATCGGGGTTGTCCGCCAGGAGGCGCTTGCCGAGCAGGTAGCCGACCTCCTCGAAGTCCTGGCCGACGAAGCCGAGGACACAGTCGCCGACCTCGCCCTCCTGGGTGATGTTGTAGGTCATCACGGGGATGCCGGCCTGCTGGGCGGCGCAGACGTTCTCGGTGTACTTGTTGGGGTCGTCGAGCACGACGGCCAGCGCGTCCGGCTTGTCGGCGACGGCGCTGCCGATCAGGTCGTTGTACTTGCTCGTGTCGCCCGAGCTGGTCTGCATGTTCAGGTCCAGGTCGAGCAGTTGCGCCGCGTCCTTGGCGCCCTGCGCGATGGTCGTCCAGAACGGGTCGCCGGGGTCCTGGGCGAGCAGGAACGTCACCTTCCGGTCATCGGCCCGGCTGCCGAGCCCGGACTTCAGCGAGGTTCCCCCGGAGGACCCGGAGCCCGAGTCGTCGGCGGCGCTGGAGCAGCCGACCGCGAGCAGGGCCAGGGCGGGGACGACAGCGAGGGCGCGCCAGCCGGTGACCCGGCGGGGTCTGCGGGGTGAGGGCGTGGAGTGCGGCACGGTCTTACCTCTCCTTCGAGGGCACCGCGGATCCGCATCAGGGCGTGCGGAATCAACCGAGGGAGTCCTCAAGCGGTGTGGGATGGATGGGGCCTGGGCCTCGGGCCGGCGGTCGCGCCGACCTCGTGGCGCAGATGTAACGCCCAGATGGCGTGAGGTGTCAATAGAATGTCCTGACATCATTTTCGATGTACGGGACCCGGCGGTCCGAATATGTGCGTCAGGGGTTCCCTCTGCGCTCAATGGGATGGCGCCCATTCGTTCGGTGAGAAGGGTGTTCTCGCAGGTGAGGGTGGCTGGCATCGCCAGATTGGCTGCACCGCGCACCCTTTGCGAGGTCGACCTAGAGCGCTCTAGATCGATTATCAAACTGAGACCTAGTGCGCTCTAGAACTGTTATTGACCAGGCTCCCTAGAGCGCTCTACTCTCCGTTCCGGCCGCCCTCCCGAGCCTTGTCGGGGGCTGTCCCGAGGGAGTCGTCCGCGTCGGTCAGCTCTGCCGTGGTGCCGCGCTGGTGCCCCGTACCACCAGCTTCGGGTCGAGCACCGCCTCGCGGGGCTCCAGCTTCCTGTTCTCCAGCCGCTCCACGGCGAAGCGGACCGCGTGCTCGGCCATCAGGATCGCGTCCTGGCGGACTGTCGTCAGGCCGACCGGCATGACGTGGGAGAGGTGGCTGTCGTCGTACCCGACCACCGACACCTCGCCGGGCACGTCGACGCCCGCTCGCGTGAAGGTCATCAACAGGCCCATGGCGCACCGGTCGTTGCCCGCGAGGACGGCCGTGGGCAGGGGCGTCCCGCGGTCGCGTTCGGACAGCAGCAGGCGGCCCGCCTCGATACCGGCGTCCTCGTCGTGGGCGCCGGGGATCACCCGGATCTCGTCGGCCAGGCCGTGCCGGCGCATCGCGGCGCGGTAGGCACGGCGACGCTCCACCGAGCCGGACTGCCGGCCGCCGTCGACGTGCACGATCCGCTCGTGGCCCAGTTCGACGAGGTGGTCCATGGCCTGCCGTACGCCCTTGCCCTCGGCCGTGTGGACGCTGTCGACGCGCGCGCCCGGCACCCGGCGTCCGACCGACACGGCGACCGTGCGGTGGCCCAGCTCGTCCAGCTCGGAGGCCCCCGAGCCCGGGCCGAGCAGGATCAGCGCCTCGCAGCGGTGGCTGAGCAGGGACTCGATCGACTTGGCCTCGTCGCGGCCCGGAGCGTTGGCGGAGATCAGGACGTCGTAGCCGAGGCGCTCCGCCTCGGGGTAGATGCCCTCGACGAGGTCCGCCTGGAAGGGCTGGTGGACGGTGAGCGTCACGCCGAGCGTGCGGCTGCGGCCGCGGGCGAGGAGGCGGGCCGCGCTGTCCGGGCGGTAGCCGATGTCGTCGGCGACGCGGAGCACCCGGTCGCGTGTCTCCTGGCTCGCCCCCGGCTGGTTGCGGAAGACGATGGAGACGAGCGCCCGCGAAACGCCCGCCCTGACAGCGACGTCCGCCATCGTGGGGCGCTGTTTGCCCGTGCCGTCCACCTGTGAACCCGCTCTCCCGTGTACTCCGCCTGCCTGCCGCAAGCTTCCCACGCCTCGTGGAGAACACTCGCGAAATCTCAAGGCAACAACCTATTGACATGACATTTGGACAGGGGTCATCGTACTCGGACTAGAGCGCGCTAGTAGAGCGCGGCAGCGGCTTCCCGGCCGCACCCCCCGCCTCATCCGTCATCGCCGGGCCCCTCACCCATCAGAAGGCGCTCCGCCCCCACCCCGAAGGACTGACCATGGCAACGGCGCCATCCCCCCTCCGTACCGTCGCCGGCAACCTGTGCCTCGGCTCCGCCCCCGACTCCTGGGGTGTCTGGTTCCCCGAGGACGAGCACCAGGTTCCCCACACCCGCTTCCTCGACGAGCTGGCCGAAGCCGGCTACGAGTGGCTGGAGCTCGGGCCGTACGGCTACCTCCCCACCGACCCGGCCGTCCTCGCCGAGGAGCTGGCCGTACGCGGTCTGAAGGTCTCCGGCGGCACCGCGTTCGGCGCACTGCACCGCCCCGAGGCCTGGGACGACATGCTCGCCCACGTCCGGCAGGTGGCCACACTGACCGCCGCCACCGGCGCCCACCACCTCGTCCTCATCCCGCCCATGTACCGGGACGAGAAGACCGGCGACTTCACCGAGCCGCCCGAGCTGACCGCCGAGCAGTGGGCGGGCTTCGGCCGCGCCGCCGACCGGCTCGGCAGGCTGCTCCTCGACGAGTACGACGTACGGCTGGTCGTCCATCCGCACGCCGACAGCCACATCCAGACCCAGCCGGAGATCGAGCGGCTGCTGAACGAGTCGGACTCCCGCTACACGAACCTCTGCCTGGACACCGGGCACGTCGCGTACGGAGGCGGTGACAACATCGACCTGATCCGCCGCTTCGGCGAGCGCGTCGGCTACGTCCACATCAAGCAGATGGACCCGACGGTGCTCGCACAGGTCGCGGCCGAGAACCTGGGCTTCGGCGAGGCCGTCAAGCGCGGCGTGTGCGTGACACCACCGGCCGGGGTCCCCGACCCCGCAAGCGTCGTCGCCGAACTGTCCAGGCTGGACGCCGAGTTGTTCGTCATCGTCGAGCAGGACCTGTATCCGTGCGCCCCCGAGGTGCCGCTCCCGATCGCCGTGCGGACGCGCGAGCACCTGGCCGGCTGCGGCCTGACCGGAACCCGACGCCCGTCGAACGACCAGTAGGAGACGGTCATGACGGACGCCAGGGAAGACACGATCCCGCAGCCGCCCGCGCGGAGCAAGGACACACCGCGACCGGTGTCCCGGCGCCTGCGGATGATCACGCTCGTCGCCACCTTCGGCGGACTTCTCTTCGGCTACGACACGGGTGTCATCAACGGCGCCCTGCCGTACATGAAGGACGACCTCGGGCTCACTCCTTTCACGGAGGGCCTGGTCACCAGCTCCCTCCTGCTGGGTGCCGCGCTCGGCGCGGTCGTCGGCGGACGGCTCTCGGACGCGCGCGGCCGACGACGCAACATCCTGCTGCTCGCCGTGCTGTTCTTCGTCGGCGCGCTCGGAGCCACCCTCGCCCCGTCCACCGAGGTCATGGTCGTGGCGCGGTTCGTGCTCGGCCTCGCCGTCGGTGGCGCGTCGGTGACAGTGCCCGTGTACCTCGCGGAGATCTCACCCGCCGAGCGGCGCGGTGCGCTCGTCACCCGCAATGAGCTCATGATCGTCACCGGTCAGCTGTGTGCCTTCACCTTCAACGCGATCATCGCCAACGTGGGCGACGAGTCCGGCGGCATCTGGCGCTGGATGCTGGTCATCGCGACCCTGCCCGCCGTGGCGCTCTGGTTCGGCGTGCTGGTGATGCCGGAGAGCCCCCGCTGGCTGGCCGCCCAGGGCCGCTTCAACGAGGCGTTCGAGGTGCTGAAGCAGGTCAGGTCCCAGCAGCGGGCCGAGGCCGAGCTGAGCGAGGTCTCCGCGCTCGCCGTCAAGGACGAGCAGCAGAAGATGGGCGGCTGGAAGGACATCAAGGCCACGCCGTGGCTGCGCAAGCTGATGTTCGTGGGCTTCGGGATCGCCATCGTGCAGCAGGTCACCGGCGTCAACACGATCATGTACTACGGCACGCAGATCCTCACCGACGCCGGTTTCGCCTCGGACAGCGCGCTGACGGCGAACATCGCGAACGGCGTGATCTCCGTGCTCGCCACCTTCGTCGGCATCTGGCTGCTCGGCCGGGTTCCCCGCCGCCCGATGCTGATGACCGGCCAGCTCGGTACCACCAGTGCCCTGGTACTGATCGGTGTCTTCTCGCTGGTGCTGCCGGCAGGCGACGGACGCGCCTATGCCGTGCTCGCCATGACCGTCACCTTCCTCGCCTTCCAGCAGGGCGCGATCTCGCCGGTCACCTGGCTGATGCTCTCGGAGATCTTCCCCATGCGGATGCGTGCCTTCGGGATGGGCATCGCCGCCGTCGTGCTGTGGCTGACCAACTTCGTGATCGGGCTCGTCTTCCCCTCGCTGGTCGACGGCGTCGGCGTGTCCAACACCTTCTTCATCTTCGCGGTGCTGGGTGTCTTCGCGATCACCTTCGTGAAGCTGTACGTCCCCGAGACCAAGGGCCGCACGCTCGAAACCCTCGAAGCGGAACTCCGCACCCGCTTCTCCTGAACTCCCCCCTTGAACTGCCCCCGTCTTGGGCCCTCCAGGGTCCGAAGAGCCGTAGGAAAGGAACTGCCATGACTGTGCGCGTAGGCGTCATCGGCACCGGCTGGATCGGCCAGGACCACATACGCCGCCTCACCGACGTCGTCACCGGCGCCGACGTCACCGTGGTCACCGACATCGACGCGGCGCGTGCCGGGGAGGCCGCCGCCCGCGTCGGCGCCCGGGTGGTGCCGGACGGCTCCGCGCTGATCGCGGCGGACGACGTCGACGCCGTACTCGTCACCTCCTGGGGCCCCACCCACGCCGAGCACGTCCTGAACGCGATCGCCGCGGGCAAGCCGGTGTTCTGCGAGAAGCCCCTGGCCACGACGCCCGAGGACTGTCTGAGGATCGTCGAGGCCGAGCGCGCGCACGGGAAGCGGCTCGTCCAGGTCGGCTTCATGCGGCGTTACGACGCGGGGTACCGTCAGATGAAAGAGGTCCTGGCCTCCGGTGGCATCGGCACGCCGCTGATCGTGCACTGCGCGCACCGCAACCCGACCGTGCCGGAGGCGTACACCTCCCAGATGGCCGCGCAGGACACGGCCGTGCACGAGATCGACGTACTGCGCTGGCTGCTCGACGACGAGATCGTCTCCGCCCAGGTGATCACCCCGCGGGCCACGGGCAAGCGGTTCGCGCACCTGAAGGACCCGCAGATCATGTACTTCGACACGGCGAGCGGGGTCCGTATCGACCTGGAGGTCTTCGTCAACTGCCAGTACGGCTACGACATCCAGTGCGAGACCGTGGGCGAGGACGGCCTGGTCCGGCTGCCCGACCCCGCGGCCGTCGGTGTCCGTACCGCCGGGCGGCACGGCACCGCCGTACTCCAGGACTGGAAGGGCCGGTTCGTGGACGCCTTCGACACCGAGTTCCGCGAGTGGATCGCCTCCGTCGAGACCGGCACCGAACCCACCGGCCCGTCCGCCTGGGACGGCTACGCCGCCACCGTCATCACCGACGCCGCCGTGCACTCCCTGGAGTCCGACGGCCGGCTCGTCACCGTCGACATGAAGCCCCGCCCGACCCTCTACGGAGGCACCGAATGAAGATCGCCCTCGACCCGTACATGTTCCGCGCACTGCCCATCGACGACATGGTGCGCACGGTCGCCGAACTCGGCTATGAATACATCGAGTTGTCGCCGCGAGACGACTTCATGCCGTTCTTCCTGCATCCGCGGGCGGACGACGAGCGCATCGCGCAGCTGAGGAACTCCCTGCGCACGCACGGCGTACAGCTGTCTTCCGTCCTGCCGCTGTACAAGTGGTCCTCACCCGACGAGACCGAGCGGCAGGCCGCCGTCCGCTACTGGAAGCGGATGATCGAGATCACCGCGGACCTCGAATGCCCGCTGATGAACTCCGAGTTCAACGGCCGCCCCGAGCGCGCCGCCGAGAGCGAGGCGGCGTTCTGGCGCTCGCTGGAGGAGCTGCTGCCGCTGTTCGAGCGGGAGGGCATCGCGCTCAACCTGGAGGCGCACCCGGACGACTTCTGCGAGGAGAACACCCCGGCCGTCGATCTCGTACGGGCGATCAACAAGCCCTGGGTGAACTACCTCTACTGCGCCCCGCACTCCTTCCACCTCTCGGGCGCCGACCCTTCAGCGGACATCGCGGCGATGATGCGCTACGCGGGCGACAAGCTCCAGCACGTGCACATCGCGGACTCCTTCAACCACAAGGGCTCCTCCGGCCTGCGCTACATCCTCAACCCGCCCGGCACCCCCGCCCGCATCCACCAGCACCTCGACGTCGGCCAGGGCGAGGTCGACTGGAACGCTTTCTTCGGCACCCTGCGCGAGCTGGAGTTCGACGGCGTCGCCACGGCCTGTGTCTTCGCCTGGGAGGAACGGGCCCACGACTCCTCGGCATTCATGCTCGACCGCATCCGTAAGGAACTCGCCGCGTGAGGGTGTGAGACGCCCGACGACATCGGGTCGTGCTCATGAGGGCGCCGGCGCACCGGCCGACGGGGTGGTGGGCTCCGGGGCGGTGGGGTGGTCAGCAGCGCGGAGATTGGCTTCAGGAAGCTCATGGGGGCTGAAGGCAGGTAGGGGCGTAATCATGTGGACTGCCTGTCGTCCTACCTGGCATACCTGCCGCGTGCTCGAAATGCGCGCGGTCCCCGCCACCGGCGCCACGGCTTCGCCGAGGTGACCGGTCCAGCGTCCGGCGGGGCGGCCATCCCAGGGTGCGCCCGACCCGGAAGGGTCAGGGGCAGTTCAGATGTCGGCAATGCGTCACAGCCAGTGACGCCGCATACGGGCTCTGCCCAAGGATCGGCCCGGACTCGTCCGGGCTCGTCATCGCTTCCCCCCTCGGGACCACGCGATGACCCAGGATCCTCAAGAGTTCCAGAGACGCTGATCGCTCCCAGATGGGCGCGGTGACGGCGGAAGACCCGGCGCATGTCCAGCACACGGCGCCGGGTCTCCGGATCCCGCAGGGCCCGGCCCGCGATGCCCAGGGCACGCAGCAGCCCCTCGTCGGCGACGATTCGGCGCGGTTCGAGCAACGCCATGGGCGCCGTCGTACGGGCGGTGACGGTGAAGCCCTCGTCGGCGAGCAGTTCGCTTTCGGCTACGGCCCGGACGGCCCGCGCACACCACGCGCGCCCGTGGGGTCGGTGCCCTGAGCCGTCCGAACCAGTGACGTCCAGGCCGGCCCGTGTCGGCCTGCCTGGACGTCATGGTCGGAGATCAGACGAGGTCGAACCGGTCGAGGTTCATGACCTTGTCCCACGCCGCGACGAATTCGTTCACGAACTTCTCCTTCGCGTCATCGCTCGCGTAGACCTCCGCGAGCGCGCGCAGCTCGGAGTTCGAGCCGAAGACGAGGTCGGCACGGGTGCCGGTCCACTTGACCTCGCCCGTGGCGGCGTCGCGGCCCTCGAAGGTGGTCTGGTCCTCCGACGTCCCCTTCCACGTCGTACCCAGGTCGAGCAGGTTGACGAAGAAGTCGTTGGTCAGAGTGCCGGGGGCCGTGGTGAGGACGCCGACCTGCGACTGCCCCTGGTTCGCGCCCAGGACACGCAGGCCACCGACGAGTACCGTCATCTCGGGGGCGCTCAGGGTCAGCAGGTTCGCCCGGTCGAGCAGCAGGTACTCGGCGGGCAGCCGGTTGCCCTTGCCCTGATAGTTGCGGAAGCCGTCGGCGCCCGGCTCCAGCGCGGCGAAGGACTCCGCGTCGGTGTGCTCCTCGGTCGCGTCGACACGGCCCGGGGTGAAGGGCACCTCGATGTCGTGGCCGGCGTCCTTGGCGGCCTTCTCCACGCCCGCGCAGCCGCCGAGCACGATCAGGTCGGCCAGGGACACCTTCTTGGCGCCGGAGTTGAACTCCTGCTGGATGCCCTCAAGGGTGCGCAGGACCGTCGCGAGCCGGTCGGGGTCGTTGGCCTCCCACCCGCGCTGCGGCTCCAGGCGGATGCGCGCACCGTTGGCGCCGCCGCGCTTGTCGCTGCCGCGGTAGGTCGAGGCCGACGCCCACGCGGTGGACACCAGCTGCGAGACGGACAGGCCCGAGTCGAGGAGCTTGGCCTTCAGGGCCGCGATGTCGGCGGAGTCGATGACCTCGCCCTCGGCCTCCGGCAGCGGGTCCTGCCACAGCAGGGTCTCCTCCGGGACCTCCGGGCCGAGGTGGAGCACCTTCGGGCCCATGTCGCGGTGGGTCAGCTTGTACCAGGCCCGGGCGAAGGCGTCCGCGAACTCGTCGGGGTTCTGCCAGAAGCGGCGGGCGATCGGCTCGTAGATCGGGTCGAAGCGCAGCGCCAGGTCGGTGGTGAGCATGTTCGGCGCGATCTTCTCTGAGGAGTCGTGGGCGTGCGGCACCGTGCCCTCGCCCGCGCCGTCCTTCGGCTTCCACTGCTTGGCGCCGGCCGGGCTCTCGGTCAGCTCCCACTCGTAGCCGAAGAGGTTTTCGAAGAAGCCGTTGCTCCACTGGGTGGGCGTGGTGGTCCAGGTGACCTCCAGGCCGGACGTGATGGCGTCCGCGCCCTTGCCGGTGCCGAAGCTGTTCCTCCAGCCCAGGCCCTGCTCCTCCATGGAGGCGGCCTCGGGGTCGTCGCCGACGTGGTCCGCCGGGCCGGCGCCGTGGGTCTTGCCGAAGGTGTGACCGCCCGCGATCAGGGCGACCGTCTCCTCGTCGTTCATCGCCATCCGGCGGAACGTCTCACGGATGTCGCGGGCCGCGGCGATCGGGTCCGGGTTGCCGTTCGGGCCCTCCGGGTTGACGTAGATCAGGCCCATCTGGACGGCGCCGAGCGGGTTCTCCAGCTCGCGGTCGCCGCTGTAACGCTGGTCGTCGAGCCAGGTGGTCTCGGGACCCCAGTAGACGTCCTCCTCGGGCTCCCAGACGTCCTCACGGCCGCCGGCGAAGCCGAAGGTCTCGAAGCCCATCTGCTCCAGGGCGACATTGCCGGTGAGGATCATGAGGTCGGCCCAGGAGATGTTCTGGCCGTACTTCTTCTTGACCGGCCACAGCAGACGGCGGGCCTTGTCCAGGTTGCCGTTGTCCGGCCAGCTGTTGAGGGGGGCGAAGCGCTGCTGGCCGGCACCGGCGCCACCGCGGCCGTCGCTGATTCGGTAGGTGCCCGCGCTGTGCCACGCCATGCGGATCATGAGCGGGCCGTAGTTGCCGAAGTCGGCGGGCCACCAGTCCTGCGAGGTCGTCAGCACCTCCGCGATGTCCCGCTTCACGGCCGCGAGGTCGAGGCTCTTGAACGCCTCGGCGTAGTCGAACTCCTCGCCGAGCGGGTTGGCCACGGCGGGGTTCTTCGCCAGGATCTTCAGGTTGAGCCGCTCCGGCCACCACTGGCGGTTTCCGCCACCCTGAGTCGGGTGTGCGGCACGCCCGTGCGCGACTGGGCAGCCACCCGTGCCCTCTGTTTTCGCGTCGGTGACGATTGCATCAGGGTTCTCAGCCATGGGAATTCTTCTCCGGATTTTGGTGGATCACGTGCTCGGGCACTGCGTGGATCACAGGCTCAGGCACTGCGGGGGATGGAACAGCCGGGGCACAGGCCCCAGTAGATGACCTCGGCCTCGTCGACCGAGAAGCCACGGTCGTCGGACGCGGCCAGGCAGGGGGCGTGGCCGACCGCGCAGTCGACGTCGGCGACGACGCCGCACGACCGGCACACGAGATGGTGGTGGTTGTCGCCGACGCGCCCCTCGAACCGGGCCGGGCTGCCGGGTGGCTCGATACGGCGTATGAGTCCCGCCGCCGTGAGCGCGTGGAGGGCCTCATACACGGCTTGCAGAGAGATGTGGCCCACTCGATCGCGCACCCCGGAGGCGATCGCCTCGACGCCGAGGTGATCACCGTCCCGGACGGTCTCGAGCAGCGCGACACGGGCGGCCGTCACCCTCAGGCCGGCACCGCGCAGCTCCTCGGCGGTGGTCGGAGTCTGGGCTGCGGTCATGGCGCACAACCTACCCCCATAAACACGAATGGTTCAAGAAAAGAAAGAGTTCAAGTTTGGTGCCGTGCCGGACGACGTCCGAACTCGGCCGGGGCGGGGCCGTTGTCAGTGGCGGGTGGGACGATCGCCTGCATGACGGACACGATCTTCGACTGGCGGTCCTTCCTGCGGCGATGGAGCGAGGAATGTGCGGAGGCGTGCGACGCGGACGGGGTGCCGCGCCCGGCCGACGAGGAGTCCCGGCGCGCTCGCCGGCTCGGCTTCGCCCCGGCGTCCCCCGACCGGATAGCGGCGTTGGAGGAGCGGCTCGGCCGGCGGCTGCCACCGTCGTACCGGACGTTCCTGGAGGTCACCGACGGATGGCGGCACGCGGGAGGCTTCGTCTATCTGCTGGCCGGGACGGAAGGGGCCCGCTGGCACGAGGACGCGGCCGGTATGAGCCAGTGGTACCAGGACGAGCTGGACGAGGACTCCACGGAGGAGGAGATCTCGCTCGCCGGTATGTGGAACCGCGCGCTTCAGCCGGACGTGGAGTCCGACGCCATGTACGTCCTGATGGACCCCGAGGACGTGGACGACGCCGGCGAGTGGGCCGTGCACGTGTACGCGAGCTTGGCCGCCGAGTACATTCCGAAACGTACGCGTCCTTCCGGGAGTTCATGGACGCGATGCATCGCCAGTTCCACAGCCTGCGCGCGGGCCGGGCGGCGGAGTCCGGGCCGGGGTCGGGGTCGGAGACGGAGTTCGTCAACGCCACGACGCGCGAGATGGACGCGCTCGTCGACCAGTCGCGTCGCGACGCGCTGGCCGGGCGGTACGAGCGGGCATCAGTATCGGGCCGTTCCCGGGGGACGGTGACCGCGAGTCGAGGTGACCGCGACTCCAGGTGACCGGGAGTCCGGGTGATCGCGGCGCCGCCCCGCACCGGGACGGGCGTGGCGGCGCCACCGGGGATCTCGCCGCGCCCCGGCTCACGCCCGGCTCACGCCCGGGCCGCGCACGGTTCGCCGCGGGCCGGCTCGCGCCCGGATGCCGTGGACCGTGTTGTTGAGCCGTTGGACGGCCGTCACTCAGGGCAGGCAGCCCACATGGGCCAGAGCCTGCTTGAGGAGGACCCCCTGCCCACCCGGCATCTCGTTCTGGACCAGGGGTGACGCGGCCTCCTGAGGGCTGAACCAGACCAGGTCGAGGGCGTCCTGCCGGGGTCGGCAGTCGCCGGTGACCGGGACGATGTAGGCGAGGGCCACCGCGTGCTGACGGGGGTCGTGGTACGGCGTGATCCCCTGTGTCGGGAAGTACTCCGCGACGGTGAAGGGCTGCAAGGAGGACGGGACCCGGGGCAGTGCCACCGGGCCGAGGTCCTTCTCCAGGTGGCGCAGGAGGGCGTCGCGGACCCGCTCGTGGTGCAGCACCCGGCCGGAGACGAGGGTGCGGCTGACCGTCCCGTCCGGCCCGATGCGCAGCAGCAGTCCGACGCTGGTGACTTCGCCACTGTCGTCGACACGCACCGGCACGGCCTCGACGTACAGGATCGGCATCCGTGCGCGCGCCAGTTCGAGGTCGTCGGGACTCAGCCAGCCGGGCGTGGTATCGGTCATGTCAGACATTGGTTGATCATACTTTCAACGTCGCTGGTTTCGCCTGCGCCACTTCAGGTCGGTCATGTCCCGCCTCGGTGCGGAGCCCGCTCACCATTTGTGGCCGCCGCGCGGGGTGGGCTCGTACTGGTCCTGAGGACGCCGTGCGTGGGCCGGGGGATCGAAGGGGGAGTCGGCGGGTGGGGCGGGGTTCCCGGCGGGGCGGGTGTCGGCGCGTTGGCCCCGGACGGGGCGGGTCCGCTGCACGTCGCCCATGACCAGGAGTGGGTCGAACATCACCACCACTCCGGCCAGCAGCAGGAAGATGGCCGGGCCGATGAGCATGGGGAGCAGCAGCGAGGGAGGCGAGTCCGAGGTCCACGATCCGCGGGTCGCCCCGTGCAGATGCACGCTGACGGCGGCCATGCCCGTGTAGTGCATGCCGCTCACCGCGATGCCCATGACCAGGCTGGCGCCCAGGCTCGTCAGGAAGCCCCGGATCGAGACGACCGCCCACAGCGCGGCGGTGGCGGCGACGATGGCGATCACCACGGACAGGGCGACCGTGACCGCGTTGTACCGGATCTCCCCGTTGAGCTGGATCGCGGCCATGCCGAGGTAGTGCATCGCCGCGACGCCGAGGCCGGTGATGATGCCGGCGGTGGACAGCGCGGCGGTGGTGGCGCCGCGGTACCCCACCGTGAAGACGCCGATGCCGACCACGGCGATCGCCACGGCGAGGCTCAGCACGGTCAGACCCACGTCGTAGTCGAGGACGGCTTCCTCGACCTGGAAGCCGATCATCGCGATGAAGTGCATCGTCCAGATGCCGCAGCCGATCGACGCCGCCCCGAGCGCCAGCCAACCGGGCTTCCAGGACTGCTCGTTGTAGTAGAGGGAGCGCACGATGCAGCGCAGCCCCAGGGCGCTTCCCAGACATGCCATGACGTAGGCGGCGACCGGAGTCACGGCGCCGTATGTAAATCCGTCAACTGTGCCTTGCATATGCCAGATCCCCCCGGATATTTGGCTGATTGTGAACTGTGGGACGTGGGGGGAACGTCTCGCGTAAAGGCTATGCAAAGCAAGCCGGTACCGCTGGTGTTCGGTTAAATTCTTGCGACGGGGGACGGGTTTTGGACAGGGAGGGTCGAAAACAAGGCGGAGTCTTGTATTCCGCTGATGTAAAGACTTGCTGATGATTTGTCACATACGGCTCGACGGTGCGCTGCCTGCGGCACGGGCGGCCTTGCGGGCCCCGTCCTGTTCAACGATGCTGCACACACCGCCCGTTCGAGAGGAGCAGCCGTGTCCCCAGCGGCCGCCGTGCCGCCCGTCGGCGCGCGCATCCGGCAGGCCCGCATGGAGCGTGGCATGAGCCTGCGGGCTCTCGCCCGGGAGATCGGGGTGTCGGCGAGCCTCGTGTCGCAGATCGAGACCGGCAAGAGCCAGCCGTCGGTCAGCACGCTGTACGCGATCACGACGGCGCTCTCGATCTCCGTCGAGGCGCTCTTCGACGCGCAGGGCGCGCCGCAGGACACACAGGGCGCGCAGGAGGCGCAGGACGCCCAGGAGGCCGTCCCCGCGGCTCCCGCAGCGGCGGCCCTCGCCGGGCAGGGAACCGTCCTGCACGCCCTGGCCGCCTTCGCCGCCGACCCCGGCCGCCGGATCGGGCCGCTGGTCGGAGCCGGGGAGCGGGAGCGGCTGGAGCTCGATTCGGGTGTCGTATGGGAGCGTCTCGGCCATGTCCCGGGCACGGACGTGGACTTCCTGCTGGTGACCTACCGGCCCGGCGGCTCCTCCTCCAGCTCCGGCGGCCTGATGCGGCACGCGGGCACCGAGTACGGCTACCTCACCTCCGGCGAGCTCGTTCTCACCCTCGGCTTCGACGAGTTCACGATCCGCCCCGGCGACGCGGTCTGCTTCGAGTCGGCGACCCCGCACCGCTACCGCAACGACGGAGACGAGCCGGCCGTCGGTGTCTGGTTCGTGTTCAGCAGTGTTCAGTAGCTTTCATGTTCAGTAGTACTTGACACATGCGCCGGGCGGTCGTTCACTCCGGATGGATGGGGGTGTTCGCCATGGCGATCCGCACATTCGGACCCAACGCTGTCGACTGGGAAGAGCGCATCGACCTGGACCGGCTGCGCAAGGAACGCCTGACCAGGTTGCGGGCGGCACTCAACAGCTCGGATCTCGGTGCCGTGCTGAGCTTCGACTTCTCCAACATCCGCTATATGTCGTCCACCCATATCGGCACCTGGGCCATGGACAAACTGATCCGTTTCGCGCTCCTGACCCGCGGCGGCGAACCGATCGTCTGGGATTTCGGCTCCGCCGCCCGCCACCACCAGCTCTACAATCCATGGCTCGACTACAGCGACGGCAAGGAAGGCCCGCCCACCGGAGCCCGCGCGGGCATCTCCACGCTCCGGGGCGCCTTCCACCCGGACGCCGGCATCGCCGAGGACGTCGCCGCGAAAATCGCCCGCGAACTGCGTGAACACGGCCTGGCGAACGAGCCGTTGGGCGTCGACCTGATCGAGATGCCGATCCTCGCCGCCCTGCGCGCCGAGGGCCTCGACGTCGTCGACGGACAGCAGGTCTTCCTCCAGGCCCGCCGCACCAAGACCCGCGACGAGATCTCCCTCCTCACCCAGGCGTGCGCCATGGTCGACGCCGCGTACGAGGAGCTGTACGGCTTCCTGCGGCCGGGCGTGCGCGAGAACGAGTGCGTCGGCCTCGTCAGCAAGGTGCTGTACGACCTCGGCAGCGAGTACGTCGAGGGCGTCAACGCCATCTCCGGGGAGCGCTGTTCACCGCACCCGCACGTCTACAGCGACCGGCTGGTCCGCCCCGGCGACCCCGCCTTCTTCGACATCCTGCACAGCCACCTCGGCTACCGCACCTGCTACTACCGCACCTTCGCCGTCGGCAGCGCCTCCCGCGCCCAGCGCGACGCGTACGTCCGCTGCCGCGAGTACATGGACGCGGCCATCGCCCTGGTGCGGCCGGGCGCGACCACCGCCGACATCGTCCGGGTGTGGCCGCGCGCCGAGGAGTTCGGCTTCCCCGACGAGACGGCCGCCTTCGCCCTCCAGTACGGCCACGGGGTGGGCCTGTCGATCTGGGAGAAGCCCATCTTCAGCCGCCTCGTCTCACTCGACCACCCCGAAGTCCTCGAAGAGGGCATGGTGTTCGCCCTGGAGACGTACTGGCCGGCGGCCGACGGCTGGTCCGCCGCGCGCATCGAGGAGGAACTCGTCGTCACCGCCGACGGCTGCGAGGTGATCACCAAATTCCCGGCCGAGGAACTCCTCGTCGCGGGCCGCAAGTACTGGACCGTGGGCGGCGAGCTCAACACCCGCCGCGAGGCACAGTCCCACCTCAACACCGGTGACAACAGGGGTGCGTGATGGTGAGCCCGGACGAACTCCTCGCGCTCTACGAGCAGATGGCGCTCATCCGCCGTACGGAGAAGGCCGCCCACGACCTGTTCCTGTCCGGACTGGTCAAGGGCACCACGCATCTCGCCGCGGGACAGGAGGCGATCGCCGTCGGCGCGAGCGCCGCCCTGCGCCCCGACGACTACGTCTTCGCCACCTACCGTGGCCACCACCACGCCCTCGCCCGCGGCGCGACCCCCGAGGAGTGCCTCGCCGAACTCATGAGCAGAGCAAGCGGGTTGTGCAAGGCCAAGGGCGGCTCCATGCACCTCACCAAGGCCTCGGCCGGCATGCTCGGGTCGTACGCCATCGTCGGCGCCCACCTCCCGATGGCCGTCGGCGCCGCCTGGTCGGCCCGGCTGCGCGGTACCGAGCAGATCGCGGTGGCCTTTTTCGGCGACGGCGCCACCAACATCGGCGCCTTCCACGAGGCGCTCAACCTGGCCGCCGCGTGGAAGCTGCCGGTGCTGTTCGTCTGTGAGAACAACCTCTACATGGAGTACACGCCCATCGCCGACGTCACCGCCGTGCCCCGGCCCGCCGCCGACCGGGCGTCCGCGTACGGCATGACCGGCGAGGTCGTCGACGGCAACGACGTCGTGCTCGTACGCGAAGCCGTGGCGGAACTGGCCGACCGGGCCCGGGCGGGTGACGGGCCCGGTCTGCTGGAGGCGCTGACCTACCGGCACTTCGGACACAGCCGGTCCGATCCGGCGGCGTACCGCCCGGCCGAGGAGGTCGAACGCTGGCTCAAGCAGGACCCCCTGGACATCGCCCGCGGGCGGCTCACCGACCTGGGCGTGTCCCCGGAGACGGTGGCCCGGGCCGACGAGCGCGCGACAGCGGCCGTACAGACGGCTGTTGAGGCCGCGAAGACCGCTCCCGCACCCGATCCGAGCGAGGCGCTGACCGATGTGTGGGCCGACGGAGGTGCCGCATGGCGGACGTGATCACGTACCGCGAAGCGGTCGCCGAGGGCATCGCCCGAGAGATGCGGCGCGACCCGGCGGTCGTGTGTCTCGGCGAGGACATCGGCGAGGCGGGCGGGGTGTTCAAGACGACGGTCGGGCTGCGAGCGGAGTTCGGGCCCGAACGGGTCCGGGACACCCCCATCTCCGAGCAGGCCATCGTGGGAGCCGCCATGGGGGCCGCGATGACCGGGATCAGGCCGGTCGCGGAGATCATGTTCTCGGACTTCCTCGCCTGTTGCTGGGACTATCTCGCCAACGAGATACCGAAGGTGCGGTACATGACGGGCGGTCAGGTCACCGTCCCGCTCGTCGTACGCACCGCCAACGGCGGCGGTCTCGGCTTCGGTGCGCAGCACTCGCAGGCCACGGAGAACTGGGCGCTGACGGTCCCCGGCCTGAAGATCGCGGCCCCGGCCACGCCCGCCGACGTGATCGGCATGATGGCGGCGGCGATCCGCAGCGACGACCCCGTGGTCTTCTTCGAGCACAAGGGCCTGCTCGCGACGAAGGGCCCGCCGCCACCGCCGGACCACGTCGTGGAACTCGGCCGCGCCCACGTCGTCCGCGAGGGCGGGGACGTCACCCTGGTGGCCCTCGCCTCGATGGTGCCCGTCGCCCTCGAAGCCGCGCACAGGCTGGCCCGGGACGAGGACATCGACGCCGAAGTCATCGACCTGCGCTGCCTGGTGCCGCTGGACACCACCACCGTGCTCGCCTCGCTCCGCAGGACCTCGCGGCTCGTGACCGTCGAGGAGAACCCGTACCAGGGCGGATGGGGCGGCACGCTCGTCTCGGTCGTCGCCGATGAGGGATTCGGCCTGCTGGACGCGCCGGTGAAACGAGTGGCGGGGGAGTGCGTCCCGCTGCCCTTCGCCGACGTGCTGGAGGAACGGGTCATCCCCACCGTCGACAAGCTCGTGGCGACGGTCCGCGAACTCGCCGCGTACTGACCCGCACCTGCACTCCCCAACCCGTACCGAACCACCCCTGGGAGGAAGGGCGATGACCAATCGGATGCTCCTGCGCGCGGGCCACGTCGTCTCGATGGACCCCGCCATCGGGGATCTGCCGAAGGGCGACATCCTCGTCGAGGACGGAACGATCACGGCGGTCGAGCGCGAGATCGACGCGGACGTGGACGCCGAAGTCCTCGACATGACGGGCAAGATCATGATCCCCGGCTTCGTCGACACCCACCGCCACACCTGGGAGGCGCCCATCCGCGGCTGCGCGCCCGACGCCACCCTCGACGACTACTTCGTCGACGTCCTCGACACTTTCGCGCCCGCCTACACCCCCGACGACGTCTACGCCGGAAACCTGGCGGGCGCACTGGAGTGCCTCAACGCGGGCATCACCACCCTCGTCGACTGGTCCCACATCAACAACACTCCCGAGCACCCCGACGCCGCACTCCAGGCCCTCGCCGAGACCGGCATCCGCGCCCAGTACGCGTACGGCAGCGCCAACACCTCGCTCGCCGACTACTGGTTCGACAGTAAGATCGCGATACCGGGGGACGACGTACGCCGCGTCCGTGCCAAGTACTTCGCCTCCGACAGCGGCCTGCTGACCATGGCCCTGGCCACCCGCGGCCCCGGCTTCTGCATCAACGATGTCGTCTCCCACGAGTGGGGGCTCGCCCGGGAGTTGGGCATCCCGATCACCGTGCACGTCGGCATGGGGCGCCTGGCCGGACGCTTCGGCATGGTCGGCCGACTCCACGACCTCGGTCTGCTCGGTCCCGACACGACCTACGTCCACTGCTGCTACTTCAGCGAGGAGGAGTGGCGGATGGTCGCCGACAGCGGCGGTACGGTCTCCGTCGCACCCCAGGTGGAGCTGCAGATGGGGCACGGCTGGCCGCCCGTGGCGAAGGCGATCGAGCACGGGCTGCGGCCCAGCCTGAGCGTCGATGTCGTCACCACCGTCCCCGGCGACATGTTCACCCAGATCCGCGCGGCCTTCGGCGCCGAGCGCGCCCGTGTCAACGCCGCGTGCTGGCAGTCCGATGTGCCCGTGCCCGACACGATGTTGACGGCACGTCAGATGCTGGAGATCGCCACGCTCAACGGCGCCCACGTGGCCGGTCTGGAGGACCGTACGGGCTCATTGACCCCCGGCAAACGCGCCGACGTCGTCGCCATCGACGCCACCGCCCTCAACGTCGCGCCGGTGCACGACGCGGTGGCCGCCGTGACCCTGAGCGCGGACGTGTCCAATGTGGACACGGTCATCGTCGACGGCGTGGTCCACAAGCGGGACGGCCGGCTGCTCGCCGACGTGGGCCGGGCCCGCCGCCTGGTCGAGGAGTCGCGCGACCGGCTGGTGGCGGCGGTCGAGGCGAGGAAGCGGCAGCCATGACGAACCACGTGGTCCGGCGGGCCGCCACCGACACGTCCCAACTGTCGTACGACAGCGGGGGTTTCGCGCGGTGGTCCGTCATAGGCGAGAAGGACGGCGCCGTGCACACCGGCTTCGGGATCTGCGAACTGCGGCCGGACGGCGCTGTGGGCGCCCATGTCCACTCGTACGAGGAAAGCTTCCACATGCTGTCCGGGACCGTGATCCTCGACGTGCCGGACGGCTCGTACCTGCTCGAAGAGGGCGACTACGGGCTGCTCCCGACCGGAGTGCCGCACGCCTGGCGGGGCGCCGGGGACACCGTCGCCCGCTGGGCCGACATGCTCGCCCCGGTGCCGCGGGCGCGCTACGGGCACGACACCCAGGCGGTGCCCGCACTGCCCGAGCGGGAGCCGGAACGGATCGACGTACGCGACCCGCGCACCCGTTCGTTCGGGCACTTCGAGCCCGATCAAATGGACTCCGGCAAACAGTCGCAGGAACTCCTCGCCGTGTCGGCGAGCATGCGGACGGCGCTGCTCGTCTACAGCGGGATCACCGTGAAGATGATGGTGGACACCGACCTGGGGGCGGTGGCCTCGACCATGTTCATGGTGCGGTACGCGCCCGACGGGCTCGCGGGCACGCACGACCACCCGTTCGAGGAGACGTATCTGATCCTTGAGGGGGCGGTGAACGCGACCTTCGACGGCCAGAGTTACCGCCTGGAGCCGGGCGACGTCGCCTGGGCGGGCGCCGGTTGCGTGCACGGCTTCGCCAACGCCGGGGACACACCGGTCCGCTGGCTGGAGACACAGGCCCCGCAGCCGCCGTCGCGGCACTCGTACCGCTTCAGCAGGGACTGGGACTACCTGCGCCAGGCCCTGGAGGAGAAGCCATGAGCAGCGTGGCCGTCATCGGCGGTACGGCCGGGATCGGCCGGGAGATCGCCCGGCACCGCGCGCGGCGCGGCGACGAGGTCGTACTCACCGGCCGCGACGCACACCGCGCCGTCACCGTGGCCAAGGAGGTCGGCGCGGCCCGGGGGCTCGCCCTGGACCTGTCCCGGCCGCGCGAGATCGCCGGCGCGCTCGCGGACGTCGGCCGGGTCGACCACCTGGTCCTCGTCGGGATCTCCCGCGACAACAACCGGGTCACCGCGTACGACATCGACGCGGCCCTCCACCTCGTCACACTCAAACTCGTCGGCTACACGGAGGTCGTGCACACACTCCGGGACCGGCTGCACGACGACAGCGCCATCGTCCTCTTCGGCGGCCAGGCCAAGGAGCGGCCGTACCCGGGCGCGACCACTGTGGCCACGGTCAACGCCGGTGTGACGGGCCTGGTGCACACCCTCGCCACCGAGCTCGCCCCGATTCGCGTCAACGCCGTCCACCCGGGTGTCGTGGGCGACAGCCCCTACTGGTCGGGCAAGCCCCTCGACGCCCTGGTCGCGAAGACACCGACGGGGCGACTGGCCACCATGGCGGACGTGGTGGACGCCGTGGACTTCCTCCTCCGCAACCGTTCGGTCAACGCGGTCCACCTCAATGTCGACGGCGGCTGGCTGCTGCGCTGACGCGACGCCGTTCCGGGGGTCCACCAGGCCAAGTCCAGTTCTTTGAAGAACCGGCTCACTTCGGCGCGCGAGCGGGCCACGAGGGGCACGCCTCCCGCGCGGTAGGCCGCCGCGAGCCGCGCAGCACGGGCTCGGGGTTTACGACCTGGGGTGCAATAGGGAGCGGGCTCCCTATTGCACCCCAGGTCGTTAGGGCTCGCAGAGAATCAACATGCGGGTTTGGTCTTCATCGGGGGCTGGCTGCCGTACTTGTCGAGGTGGGCGGCCACGTCCGTCGGGGTGCGGA